>JBCNPI010000120.1:0-15675 GCA_039593415.1 Rhizobium sp.
GCATGGCGACGAGGGCGCAGAATATGTGCGTCATATATTGGATCGCGGCGCGTGCTGAGACGGCGGGAACGACCGACCAGAAGATCGACAGGCAGGTGAAGACGCCAAAGGCGAAGATCCAGAGCTGCCGGTGATAGCTTCCGAGCACATTGCGGTAGTCGATCAGCACCAGCGGAAACCACAATGCATAGTAGAGCAGGATCGAAGGCTGACCGAAGCGGGAAGAATAGGCAAAGACGAAGAAGGACAGGGCAATCGCCACCATGCCATAGGTGGCGTTGCTGCCTGGACGGACAAAGATCGATTTGGCTATCCGCATCGACTTTCCTTATCGTATGGCAAGACCGGTGCTGATCTTGATCAGGTCACCGGGCAATATCTGCGTATTCTCCTGAGCCTGGATTTGCTTCGATTGGCCGTTTTCGTCACGAATGATCGTGTAGGAGATGCTCACACCCGGTCCGCTGGGATCGAGGTTGCTGGCGTCAGCCGATTGGGCCACGGCTTCCTGCATGAGGGATTGGCTGGTCGACAGCTTGAGCTGCAGCGTTTCCAGCTGCGTGTCGGTATCCTGCATGTCCTGGGCCAATGAACTCTGCCAGTCGTTGTGCAGGGTAATCTCGTCCTGATTGGCCTTGTTGATGTCCTGCTTGGCTTTCAGTGAGGTGGTTTCCGTATCCAGCAACGTCGCTTCCAGATCGGAAGCGCGCTGCTCGGCCGAGATCCGCCGAGAGGCGAGCTCCAGCCCCCGTTCTGCCAGGCTTTCGACCTTGTCACGGTCGGCCTTGGCCAAATCGAGCTGGCGGCTCTGCGTGTCGTTCTTCTTCGAAAGTGCCTCGACTTCGTTCTGCAGAAGCGTCTTCAAATCTTCGAGAGATTGCAGTTGCGTCTTCATGCGCTGGCTGCGTGTATCCATCAGCGCCTTCTCGCTTGCAAGCAAGTCCGCCGTATGTGGCAGTTGCTTGAGCTCCGCCGGGACCTCGATCTCGTCCTTGCCGGCCATTTCGGCCAAAAGGCGTGCCTTGCGCATCAGCAGTCGGCCGCGCTCCGCCATGTAGACAACGGCATCGCCCTTGGCGTTGATGAAGTCGCGGGCAAAACGTTGTCCGGCGTCGGCACGGCGCATGCCGCCACCGAGGCTTACAGCCTTAATCACGGTCAGGTTGGGCACGAACGGATATTCGCCGGGATTCTGGACTTCTCCAGAAAGGTAGATCGGCCGAAACTGCGACATTTCAACGGACGCCGAAGGCCGATCGCGCAGACCGAACTGCTTTTGCAGTCCGAGGCCGATCGCCTCGGCGATCTGATCCGTGGTCTTGCCGACGGCAGGCATGTCGCCGATGAAGGGAACCGAAATCGAGCCGGAAGGCCCGACGGTATAGTCGCCCGAAATCGTCGACCAGTCGCGGATGGTGCCCTCGGCGGTCTGCCATTCGGCGACGCGCACATGCAGCTTGTCCATTACTCCGAGATGATATCCGGGCAGGTTGTCGGCATGGGCCGAAACGGAAGCCGCGCAAAGGCTGATGGCGACGAAAGTTGCGCGTCGAAGGGATGTATTGACGCGAGCAAGCCTCTTGGAAGGCCGAAATTCAATCATGCAGGATCTTCCCTGTTACTGGTTGACAGCCCGCAAGACGCGGGAAACCGCAGGAGATATCCCGCGGTATCTGTCAGTCATCATCAATAGCTGCCGCGTGAGAGGCAGACCGCAGGAATGGTTTTGGCGATGATCACCATGTCGCTGCTGAGCGACCAGTTCTTCACATAATGCGTGTCGAAGGCGACACGGCTTTCATAGGAGACGTCGTTACGGCCGCTGACCTGCCAAAGACCGGTCAGGCCGGGGCGGGACTGCAGATAATAGATTGCTGCTGTCTCATAGCGCTCGAGCTCGTCTTCGACGACCGGACGGGGCCCAACGACACTCATTTCGCCGCGGATGATGTTGATCAATTGCGGCAGTTCATCCAGGCTGAGCTTGCGCAGCACAGCTCCAACGGCTGTGACGCGTGGATCGTTCTGCAGCTTGCGGGTCGCGCGCCACTCTTCCATTGCCTTCGGATTGGTCTGCAGGTGAGTATGCAGAACCCTGTCGCCGTCGACGACCATGGTGCGAAACTTCAGGCAGCGGAAGCTCTTGCCGTTATGGCCGATGCGCCGATGGCCGTAGAAGGCGGGACCGCGGTCTGAAAGCTTCACCAGCAGCACCAGCAGCAGAAAGAGCGGACTGATGAGGATCAAAGCGATCATTGCGGTGGAAACGTCGAAAACACGTTTCAATATTCCACCGGTGGGCGGAAAGACGTCGCTTTCCGCGGCGCTGAAAAAAGCCGATGTGGCCGATCTCGTCGCAGATTTCATAGAGAAAACTCCATTCATGTTGACGATTGGTCGGAAATTCTCGGACGCGTAACTAGAGCCGCGATGACCGGAGTGTAGGTTGGGATTTGGACTTTTTAAGCCAAACTTTTGTAGCGATATGGCATGACGGTATAATTTTACCGCACCAATGGTGGCTTGGTTTAAATCAGTGATCAGTTAAAGACAGGTTGTACTGTATCAAGCTTCGTATAATGGCAGGGTTGATAGCTCTGCTGCGCCATGACGGACGATTTGGAAGGAATTTATAGGTGATGAAGGGGAAGTTGTTCATTATCATTGGCTTCGATAGCCTGCCATCGCCCACTCATTAGCTACATGCCATCTTAATGCGATCCTGATTTCTTCGATGGATATATTGCATCGCAACACCATATTGCAGTGCACATACTGATACGGGTTTTCCCGGGACTTTGTAATAAAAGTTGATTGAATTGATGAGAAAGGCAGGGGCACAGGGTCGCCCCGGCACTTCTTTCTGATTGTATATTGCCAGCTAATCTCCGCATGATTGCAAAGAGAAAGATGAACAAATTCAATTGTAATTATAAATGAGGTGTAGTTTTAACGTGCCCGGCGTTAGGATTGTCTCAATTCACAACGGATCATCGTGACTTGGTTGAATCTCAATGAATCATAAAATATATTTAGGTTTCAGGTCTGATAAGGGAGGAAAGACCTTGATCGCGTTTTATTTGACGCTTCAGCGGGCGAGGTAAGATTATGTATGCGCCGCGCGTTTTCATCAGCATGCTGGGCACGCTGGTCGTATTTGGCATCGCGACATATTTTCTCACGAACTCCCTTTGGACGACCCTGATCGAAACGGCGGCTTGCGCCGTTCTGCTGCAGGTTGGTTATTTCCTGGGTGTGCTCTACCTTGTGTGGAAGGAGGAGAAGGCGAGTGGCGCCATGTCTGGCGAAGACAAGATGCCGGCGCCGAGCCCGGAGGATACCAAGGTCGGCGGTTTGTCCGCACCCAGTCTCAAGCGATCCGAGCCGTTCAATCCCTGACATCTGTCACGGGAACATCTTTTGGCGCTCCGGCGGTTGCCGGATCGTTGCCATGTCCTAAGTCTCCGGCAGAACCATTGGAGGCTGACGTGACCGACAGTGCAGAAAAAGGCGTCTGCGTAATCATTGCCGCAAAGAATGCCAGCGACACCATTGAACTGGCGGTAGCCTCGGCCCTTCGGGAAGCCGAGGTGGCGGAAGTCGTCGTCATCGACGACGGTTCTACGGATGGAACGGCGCTGGCCGCAGCCAAAGCCGATGACGATAGCGGCAGGCTGACGATTCAGGAGTTCAAGAAGAACCGCGGTCCTGCCGCCGCGCGCAATCACGCCATCGAGATCTCCAAGGCCCCTTTGATCGGCATTCTCGACGCGGACGATTTCTTCTTTCCCGGGCGCTTTGCCTCGCTACTTGCCGATGATGATTGGGATTTCGCAGCCGATAATATTGCCTTCGTCAGTGCCGATACGGTCCCGGATGCGCATGCAAGGCTCGATCATTTCGACGCGAAGCCGCGTTTTCTCGATCTCGCCGCTTTTGTCGAGGGCAATATTTCCAAGCGGGGGATGCGCCGCGGCGAAATCGGCTTTCTGAAGCCTTTGATGCGCCGTTCGTTCCTGGATGCGCACGGTCTGCGCTATAACGAAACGCTGCGCCTTGGGGAAGATTACGATCTTTATGTCCGCGCGCTCGCCAAGGGCGCGCGCTACAAGATCATCCATAGCTGCGGTTACGGGGCGGTCGTGCGCAGCGATTCCTTGAGCGGCCGGCATAGAACCGAGGATTTGCGGCGGCTCTACGAGGCCGACCGGACCATTCTAGCTAAGGGCGGTCTTTCGCCCGCGGATGCTGCCGTGATCCGCCGCCATGAACGGCATATTCGCGATCGTTACGAACTGCGGCATTTTCTCGATATCAAGTCGCAGTCCGGACTGCTGTCCGCCGCGACCTATGCGCTTTCCCATCTTTTCGCCGTCCCGGCGATCGCCGGCGGCATCCTGGCGGACAAGACGGAGCGCTTCCGCAAGCGCGGTGGCGCGTCCATCGCGCATTCTGGAGCGAACGGCCTGCGCTATCTCTTGCAGGCCGCTCCGGAATAGTCCTGTCACGGACTAGAGGTATTCGCGGCGCACGCCTTCGATCACGTTCAGGAGGCGTTCCTTGCGTGAAGCAAGCGTAGCGTCCTTGCTCAGCTGCGGCTTGGCTTTGCTTGCCTGCCAAAGGGCAAGGGCGGACGGCACGGCAAGTGCCTGTTTCGCCATGACGCGGAGCGTGGTCTGTTCGGGATCGGCAACTATCACACTTTCGTCGTGACGCTGCCTTTCAGGTCCTGCCGCTGCTTGCCTGCCGCGTTCGAAGTCGACGCCCCAGAATTTTGCGCCCTTGGCTATCGCCTCGGCGCGGGTGGAAACTGGAATGTGCTTCGGTGCATAGGTGACACCGAGCGAGCGTGCCCAATCATTCCATTTGAAGCTGTTGATGGAGCGCGAAGAGCTGACCGCAATCCACGGAACGCGGAAGGCGTCGGCAAGGATCGCGCCATGCATGGACTCTGCCACAATCAGCTCCGAGGCCGCAATCTCGCGGATCACGGCCTTTGCTTCGCCCCTTGGATCGAGATAGGAAAGGCCGACAGTCTTGCAGATTTCAGGCCAGAGACCGACGGCTGCCGACTCCCAATGCGGGATGAAGGTGCGCTTGCCGTTTTTTGAAACGTTTTGGAATTCCGGCATCTCGGTGACGAGGACCGCGGGATCGACGATACCCATTTCAGGCGGCAGCCCCGCTTTTTCCGCCGTCAAGGGGCCGCGTACGCTGCGGATATCCCATTGCGACCTGTCGCGCATATCGGGAAGGGAGCCATAGCCGAAGCCGCTGCCTATGACGAGCTTGCGTCCGCCTGCGGGCAGGATCTCCGTATTGAGGACGGTTCCGACGCCGACCAGCAATGTCTCCTCGTGAGCATCGCGAAGGCCGGGAAGTAGGAAATCCCAGAGCCAGAGATTGAGATCATCACCGAAATTGCCATGGGTGGATTCCCAGTGGAACGGCTTCATGCAGGACTCCTTGCTGATCCAAACAGTAACGGGGCACGCCGTGGCTCCTTAATGCGGCATGCACAGCTTATGCTGCGCTGCAAAATCTAGGGCGCGAGTTTGCCCACGGCAAGCTGCATGGCGCTTTGTAGAATTGCAGGGTCGCGCAAAGCCCATTTTGCCAGCAAGGCAAATTGCGGCATTCGACGCCGCCGCACCTGCCGCGCCTGGCTCCAGAGCGCCTGCTGGCGGGCGCGGTTTTTGTAGAGACGAATGGACTCGACATCCTGCGGCCGGCGCGAAAACCTCCGCTCCAGCGTGTTGAGCGCCGTCCATGTGTTGAACTGCTGGCGCAGGAATTGCGGGGAATCGTTGTCGATGCTGTGAAAGATGTTCACACCCTGGCCGCGAAGCGCGCCGGCGTTTTCGCACAGAAGCACGCGCTTGGCCGCAAGGATGCAATCGCAGAAGAACAAGACGTCTTCGGCCGCCAGACGCAGCGCTGGTTCGAAGCGGATCTTTTCGAAAAGCGGCCGCCCGATCACCATGCAGGACATATGAAGGAAACTCCAGTCCTGCAGCATGACACTGGCGATATTGGGGATTTCAACGACTGCGGGCCTGTCCGACAATCGCACCGTATCGGTGGATCTCCCAAGCTCCGCAATGCTGAAATGGTAATAGAATTCTTCGCCGCCATCGATGGAGTCCCAGTAGCAATCGGCGCCGTAATGGGTCAATGTTCCATAAGCGTTGCTGAGATGCTCCGGCGCCCATTCATCGTCGGAGTCCAGGAACGCCACGAACCTGCTTTCGGCGGGTATATTGTCGAGACCGGTATTGCGCGCCCCGCCCGGTCCGGCATTGGCCTGACGGATCACCCGGATGCGCCTTCTTTCCTCACTACTCAGCGACTGCAGCTCTCCTTCCGCCGGTAGCGGCGATTCATCGTCGACGATGAGGATATCGAAATCCTGAAATGTCTGCCGGGATATCGACTTCAAAGCGCGCTGCAGAACTCCCGTTTGCTTCTGATAGAACGGAATAACAATCGTGATGGACGCCATTTTCCGGCCTTTACTGTTTCGATTCAGGGGCTTGCGGTGTTCTCCCTTGCAGGACGCCGCCATCATTTCGGCTCGTCCGATTGCCTTTCACCGGCAATTTGCCAGGCTATCGACCTTACCACGACGGCAACAGGTAGCGTTCATTCGATAACGAGCAATCCCGAGGAGCACGATTTGTCGAAGTTTATCGATAAGGAAGAGCGAGGCGCTGGGCCAGGACATAGGTGAGCTCATGTATGACGGTTATTTCCGCCGTTTGGCACCGCCGCAGCCATAGGGGGAACAGGCGCGGCAAATTTTCTTATTTTGATTGAAATCCTGTCGCATTTTGGTCATGCTTCCCTTCGAAATTCTGCCGCGCTGCAAAAAATCTTCACTCTCCAGCAAAAAATCCGCGTGATTAAGTTGCCACGCACAAAGGCGGCTTCATTTATATTAAATTTCTCTAAAATATATTTCGGATCAGAGTGTTTTCCGTACCTAAATCGATTGGTTCGGGCCTAAAGCCGCTCGAACGAGATTTCCACGCCATCTGAAAATGCCGTTTTTCGTGCATTTTTGCTGCACTGCCATATTCCCTTTCCAAAGAGCGCCCTAGGTTACCAATCCGAGCTCTGCTCTGTTTTAAATGGCTGCGAGGGGGGCAGCCCGAAGAAGAGGTGACAGACATCGTGAATGTGACTGCCAACGTGTCTTCGCGGATTGACCTCATACGCGTCGTGCTCAGCTCGGGCATCGTTTTTGTCCATATATCGCTCGATACGCACATGAGCCCGAGCAAGGGCGCTTATGGTTTCTTCGACTGGCTAGGCGCGTTTCTGCGCGAACGCTTTTTCCGCGTCGGCGTTCCACGCCTGAGCGCGGTTTCCAGATATCTCTCATTTCCCAATGGAGCGGCATTACCGGACGCAAAGATCATTAGCCGCAAGACAAAGACAGTTATCCTGCCATCTCTTCCGTGGAACCGCAGCGGCAGCGATCTCTATCCAGTTTTCTATCGTCTGGCAGCGGTGCGCGCCCACGGGCCGGAAGTCCTGCTGCCCAGGGCCGCATCGCCGAGGACCGGCGCCTGCGTTGCGAGCAAAGGTGACCTCATGACGACATTGAAGAAAAGTTGCGTGCAAGGACTCGGTCTTGTTTCACTCGCTCTGATGAGCGCATTTTTTCTGCCGCAGGCGGCATCCGCGGAAGACGCCCAGCAGTCGGGCACATCCTTTGTCGACAATTTCGAGCGCATCGATACCGGCCGTTGGTATATTTCCGACGGCTGGAACAACGGGCCGCACCAGAATTGCACATGGTCGAAAAACCAGGTGAGCATCAAGGATGGAATGCTGCAGCTGCAATTCGTCCAGTCCAAGCTCGGCGAGCGCAACTATGCCTGCGCCGAAATCCAGACGACCAAGCGTTATGGTTACGGCACCTATGAGGCGCGCTACCGCACAGCCACCGGGTCCGGCCTGAACTCCGCCTTCTTCACCTACATCGGCCCGACCGATAAGAAGCCGCACGACGAGATCGATTTCGAAGTGCTCGGCAAGAATCCCGGTCAAGTCCAGGTCAATCAGTATATCTCGGCTAAGGGCGGCAATGAGAAACTGACGACCGTTGCCGGCGGCGCCAATCAGGGCTTCAATGATTATGCCTTCATCTGGGAAAAGGATCGCCTGCGCTACTACGTGAACGGCAAGCTCGTTCAGGAAGTAACGGATCCTTCGAAGATACCGACGAACGCCCAGAAGATCTTCTTCAGCCTGTGGGGCAGCGACACACTGAGCGGCTGGATGGGCAAGTTCGCCTATAGTGGCGAGCCTGCGACCATGCAGATCAAGCGCGTTGCCTTCACCGCACCGGGCGACAAGTGCCTGTTCCCGGAGTCGATCACCTGCAAGATCAATTGAACCTGGCCGGTCGCGCGGGGGCCCTCGCGACGGGTTGCAATGTCATGATGCAACACCAAGCACACGAGGCGCTCGGTTCACACCGTGCGCAGAAGCGGAAATTTTGATGCTGCATATTCTTTATTTCGTTCACGATCTTGCCGATCCTGCCGTGCGCCGGCGGGTGCTGATGCTGCAGGCCGGCGGGGCACTCGTGACGCTGGCGGGTTTCCGGCGCGATGACAACGCGCTGGCCGCCATCCATGGCATCGAGCCGATCGAGCTCGGCAGAACGCGCGACGCCCAGTTCGCTCAGCGCGTAACCGCGGTCGCGCGGTCGGCGGCGAGACTGCGTGAGGCATTACGCTCGGTCGCAAGGCCCGACATCATCATCGGCCGCAATCTCGAAATGCTGGCTCTGGCCAATCGCGCCAAGTCCATCTTCGGCGGCGACATGCCGATCGTGTACGAATGCCTCGACATCCACAGGCTGCTGCTGCGCGACGACGTGGTGGGCAGTGCGCTTCGTGCCGCTGAGCGCCACTTCGGTTCACAGGCCGCGCTGCTGGTCACCAGTTCTCCGGCTTTTGTCGAACGCTACTTCCGGCCGCGCTCCGGCCTGCCCCTGCCGGTCATGCTGCTCGAAAACAAGGTGCTGGCTCTCGATCCCGCAGCGCGCGCCGCTGCGCCGAACGCAAGGCCGCCGGCTGCTGGCAAGCCTTGGAAGATCGGCTGGTTCGGCGCGCTTCGCTGCCGCAAGTCTCTGGCTCTGCTGGATGATTTCTCTCGTCGAATGCAAGGCCGCTTCGAGATCGTCCTGCGCGGCCGGCCCGCCTATTCCGAATTTGACGATTTTGATCGCGTCGTGCGCGACGCTCCCTTCATGCATTTTGCCGGCGCCTACAAGAACCCGGAGGATCTCGCCGTGATCTATGGCGATGTCCAGTTTTCCTGGGCGATTGACTTCTTCGAGGAGGGTCTGAATTCAAGCTGGCTCCTGCCCAACCGCCTTTATGAAGGCGGCCTTTACGGCGCTGTGCCGATCGCGGTCGACGGCACCGAGACGGCAAGATTCCTGGCAAGCCGAAAGATCGGTCTCACGCTGGATGCTGCCGACGCCGCGCATCTGGCCGCGCTTTTAGGCGAGATGGACGAGCAGCGCTATCTCGCCGCTTTCGAGGCCGTGGCATCGCAGGATCGCAAGCAATGGATGGTCGATCGTGCCGATTGTCATGGGCTGGTGCAGCGGCTGGCGTCGCTTACGCACGCCACTGAGCGGATTGCCGAAAGGCAGACCACGCCACAACTGCATCGCAATAGAGGTGGATTGCAATGACGATTGAAAGTTCAAGGGATATGCGTTGCATCATCATCATTCCTTGCCTCAACGAAGAAAAGCATATCGAGCCGTTGATCGAAAAGCTCGGTCTGGCCCTCGATGATCTCGATGCCAGGATCGTAGTGGCCGATGGCGGTAGCACCGATCGCACCCGCGAAATCGTCAAGGGCATTGCCGAGCGGGATCCGCGCATTCTCTTGCTCGACAATCCGAAGCGGCTGCAAAGCGCTGCGATCAACCTTGCGATCGAAACCTTCGGCGACGACTATGACTATTTCATCCGCATCGACGCGCATGGTGACTATCCCGCCGACTATTGCCAGGCGCTTGTTGAGGAAGCCGGGGCAACCGGCGCGGATTCCGTCGTCGTCGCCATGCGCACCATGGGTTTCAGCGCATTCCAGAAGGCGACGGCCGTCGCGCAGAACTCCAAGCTCGGCAATGGGGGCTCGAAGCATCGCGAGGGCGCCAAGGGCCATTGGGCTGAGCACGGGCATCACGCGCTGATGCGCGTTGCAGCCTTTCGCGCCGTCAACGGTTATGACGAAACCTTCAGCCACAACGAGGATGCCGAGCTGGACTACCGGCTGCACAAGGCAGGATATCGGATCTGGCTGACCGACAAGACGGCAATGACCTATTATCCGCGGGCGAGCATCCCGACGCTCTTCAAGCAATATCTTGGCTACGGCCGCGGCCGCGCGCGCAACATCCTCAAGCATCGCAGCATGCCGAGCCTGCGCCAGATGCTGCCGCTTGCGGTTGTGCCGATCTTCATCGGCGCTTTCCTGGCCATCCTCAACTGGATTGCGGTCATCCCCGTCGGTCTCTGGGCCGTGGCCTGCATCGCCTACGGCTTCTGGATCGCGCTCGGGCAGAAGAACCCCTACGGGCCGTTGGCCGCCATCTCCGCCATGGTCATGCATTTCGCCTGGTCCATGGGTTTCTGGATGGAGGTCTTCAGCTTCCGCAACCGCAGGGTCGCGTCATGACACAAGTCCATCGGCGCCCGATAAGGATCGACATCGCGGTCTGCACGTACAGGCGGACGGAACTGGATCAGACCCTGCTGTCCCTTGCCGTGCTGCGCATTCCGGCTGGCACGATCATCCGGATCATCGTTGCCGACAATGATGTGACGCCGAGCGCGCGCGATCGTGTCGATGCCATGCGTTCGGCCGTGCCCTTTGAGATCGCCTATGTCCATTGCCCTGCATCGAACATCTCGATTGCCCGCAATGCCTGCCTGGATCATGCAAATGGAGACTTCGTCGCTTTCATCGATGACGACGAGACGGCTTCCGAGGACTGGCTGACGGAAATGCTTGTCATGGCCGATACGAGCGGCGCCGACGCCGTTCTCGGCCCGGTGCAGGCGGTCTACGCGAGCGTCGCGCCCGCCTGGATGCAGCGTGGCGATTTCCATTCGACCTTGCCCGTCTGGGTCGGCGGAGACATTCGAACCGGCTATACCTGCAATGTATTGCTGCGTCGCGGCGCGCCCTCGCTTGCCGGCCGGCGGTTCAATATCGCGCTGGGGCGCAGCGGCGGCGAGGATACCGAGTTTTTCACCCATATGCACCAGGCGGGCGGCAGGATCGCCTATGCCGCGGACGCACTGGTCTATGAGCCTGTTCCCAACGGACGCGCGACGCTTTCCTGGCTGTCCAAGCGCCGGTTTCGCATGGGGCAGACGCATGGGCGCATGCTGCTCGAGGCTGCCGGCGGCTTCGGGCGCTGGCGAGCGATCGCGCTCGCCAGCACGAAATCGGCCTATTGTTTTGCTGCGACAGCCTTGCTCTTCGCGTCCCCCGTCAAGCGGCATCGCTACGGTTTGCGTGGCATCATGCACGCCGGCGTTGTCAGCGGTCTCTTCGGAGTCCGCGAAATCGAGCAGTATGGAAATCTGGAGAAGGCGCCGCAATGACGGATTTCATCCCCGACGTCAGTTTCGTCATCGCGGCCTATAATGCCGAGGAAACGCTCGCGCGCGCCATCGACAGCGCGCTGGCGCAAGGCGCCGTCAGCATGGAAGTCATCGTCGTTGACGACTGTTCGACCGATGGTACGCGCGATATCGCCGGCAATCATCCCGATCCGCGCGTTCGCCTCGTCGCCATGGCTCGCAACGGCGGTCCGGGCGCTGCCCGCAATGCCGGGCTCGACGCGGCTCGCGGCCGCTGGGTGGCGGTGCTCGATTCCGATGATGCCATGCGTCCGGATCGCATGGCCCGCCTGATCGCCAGAGCGGAAAAGGCCGATGCGCAGATCGCGGTCGATAATCTCGACGTCATCCGCGAGGACGCCGGAACGATCCTGCCCATGTTTCCAGAGGCGATGCTGGCGCGCATGCCGGTGCTGACACTGGCGAAATTCATTGCCTCGAACATGATTTTTCAGTCGGAGCACAATTTCGGTTATATGAAGCCGGTCTTCGAACGCGCTTTCGTCGAGAAACATCGTCTCCGCTTCGATGAGACCCTGCGGATCGGCGAGGATTATATTTTCCTGGCTTCCGCTCTTGCCCGAGGCGGCATCTGCGCCGTCGAGCCGAGCGTGGGCTATCTTTACTATATTCGCAACGGGTCGATCTCGCGTGTTCTAAAGAAAGAACACGTCGAGGCCATGCTGGCCGCCGATGCGAGATTCTTCGCAGACCATCCCTTCGGTGCTGCCGCCCTTGCCGCGCAACGGCGCCGCACCCGCAATCTGAAGGACGTCATCGCATTCCTGAAGCTGGTCGACAGCATCAAGGGGCGTGAACTGCAAGCCATGCTGAAGATCGCATGCCTCAATCCACGCGCCGTGCGCCATCTCAGCATGCCTGTCTTTGCCCGTTTTCGCCGGGTGGCCGCATTTCTGCGCAGCAGCCGCCAGCCGGCGCCTACCTCTCAACTTTCCTCCCCTCTGCCCAACATGGGCGCAGGCCCTCACTCTAACAAAGGATAGAGCCATGGACCCCAAACGTCGTGTGAGAAAAGCAGTCATCCCGGTTGCCGGCAACGGAACGCGCTTCCTGCCCGCCACCAAGGCGATGCCAAAGGAGATGCTGACGATCGTCGATCGTCCGGTCGTGCAATATGCGGTCGACGAAGCTATCGAAGCCGGCATCGAGCACATTGTCTTCGTCACGAGCCGCAACAAATCGGCGATCGAAGATCACTTCGATGACACGCCCGAACTGATTTCCTCGCTGCAGAGGGCGGGCAAGAGCCATCAGGTCAGCGAGTTGGAGCGCCTCCTGCCGCGGCCGGGCGCCGTCAGCTTTACACGCCAGCAGGCTCCGCTCGGTCTCGGCCACGCCGTCTGGTGCGCCCGCGACCTGATCGGCGACGAGCCTTTCGCACTGCTTTTGCCCGATATGCTCTGCTACGGTATGCGCGGCTGCATGGCCGGCCTGATGGATCTCTATAATGAGACCGGCGGCAATATCGTCGCCGTCGAGGAATGCGCTCCGGAAGAAACGTCGAAATACGGCATCATCGGCAAGGGCGAGTCCGTGCGCCATGGCTTTGCCGTGACCAAAATGGTCGAGAAGCCGCATCCGTCCGAAGCGCCTTCAAACTTTTACCTCAATGGTCGCTATATCCTCCAGCCCGAGATCTTCGACATTCTGGCCCGTCAGGAGCGCGGCGCCGGCAACGAGATCCAGCTGACCGACGGCATGCTGCGCCTCTCCGAGACGCAATCCTTTCATGCCCAGGTCTATAACGGTCGCACGTTCGATTGCGGGTCGAAGCATGGCTTCATCGAAGCGAATGTCGCCTTTGCTCTCGCCCGCGCCGATATCGGCGGTTTGGTCTATGACTCGATCCGCAATCTGGTCGTCTCGCACGAAGCGCAGATGACTGCCGCTTAAAGCCTGTTCACATTTGGCCTGCGGCCGGAAAGGCCGCGGGCCACGGCTATTGTTCATTCAGGCTTCTCCGACAAGGTGGTCGCCATGCATCAGAAGAATTTCACTTTCCACAGCGCTCTCCCGCAAACGGAGCCGCATGATGGCTTCATCGATCTCGATCGGCTGATGGCGGTCGTAAGCCGCCGCATCCGCACCATCATTTTCGCCGTGGCCGCCTTTGTCAT
This sequence comes from Rhizobium sp., assembly GCA_039593415.1. GTDB lineage: Bacteria > Pseudomonadota > Alphaproteobacteria > Rhizobiales > Rhizobiaceae > Rhizobium. The sequence continues at coordinate 13,805 of JBCNPI010000120.1, forward strand.
CCTGGCTGTCGCCTATTTGTTGACGGCGACGTCGAGCTACACGTCGATGACGCAGATATTGCTCGACGAGACCATGACGAAATATGCGGAGGATCAGCCTCCGGTTGCCAGCAGCCAGCAGGCGGACATGGAGATTGCAAGCGCGGTCGAGATTCTCAAATCGAATGAAATGGCGCTGCGTGTGGTCGATACGGCCGGTCTTGCCGACAACAGCACGCTGCTCAATCCGCCGATGTCGCCGGCAGCGCTGCTCAAATCCGGCGTCAGCCTGATCGTCAGCGTCTTCACGCCCGCTCGCCCGCCGATGACGCCCGAGGAGCAGCTCGAGGCTCAGCGCCAGAAAGTCGCTGCCGTTCTGCAGGATAATCTAAAGGTCGAGCGCGTTACGCGAAGCTCGGTCGTTGCCGTCTCCTATAGCTCGACCGATAAGCTGCTTGCGGCCAAGGTCACGAGTGCTTACGCCAACGCCTATCTGACCGATCAGCTGAACGCCAATTTCGACGCGACCGAACGCGCCTCGGTTTGGTTGCAGGAACGTCTGAACGATCTCCGGCAGCGCGCGCAGGAGGCTTCGCTCGAAGTCGAGAAATACAAGGCCGACAATGGCCTGACCTCGACAGGCGGCGAATTGATGTCGGAACAGCAGATTTCCGATTTGAACAAGCAGCTGATCATCGCCCAGGCCGATACGGCCAGCGCCGCTGCCCGCTACAATCAATATAAGTCGATCATCGACCAGGGTCCGGATAACGCGGTCAAGAATGCGACCATCTCGTCGAGCTCGACCGATAACTCCGTGCTGCAGGATCTGAAGACGCGTTATCTCGCTGTCGAAAAGCGAGAGCAGGACGTCACGCAGAATTTCGGTGCCGATCATCCGCAGGCCGTCGCGCTCAAGGCGGAGCGGCAGGACATTACCCGGCAGATCTATCAGGTACTTCAGCAGCTCACCGCCAGCTACAAGAACGAATATGATGTCGCACAGTCGCGAGCGGAATCGCTGCGCGAAAGCATCGACAAGGTCGTCGGTAAAAACTCCGAGGCCAACAAGTCCCTGGTTCACCTGAATGAGCTGAACCAGAAGGCATCTGCGCTGAAGACGCTTTATGAATCCTATCTTGGCCGCTTCGAACAGGCGACCCAGCAGCGCTCGTTCCCGATCGCCAAGGCCCGCGTCATATCGGTTGCCGGCGTGCCGACTGCGCCTTCCAGTCCGAAGAAGACGCTCGTCATGGCGCTCTCGATCATCCTCGGCCTGATGACCGGCTGCGGTGTTGCCGCATTCCAGGAGTTCCGCGATCGCTACTTCCGTGTGGAAGCGGATGTGCGGGCGGCTCTGGGATTGAAGTTCCTTGGCTATCTGCCGCTGCTCGGCCAGCAGAGCAAGGGCAAGAAGAAGACGCGCAAGGCCAAAGCCGGATCCGAGCCCGCAACGGCGGAAGAGCCGGAAAACGGCGTGGCCTTCGAGCGCATGATGCGCATCTCGGTCGAGGCGCCGCGCTCGATCTTTGCCGAAACCCTGAGGAACGCCAAGCTTGCCAGCGATGTGATGCTGCAGGGCCGCGCCGACCGTGTTATCGGTGTCGTTTCGGCATTGCCCGGCGAGGGCAAGTCGACGACCGCAGCCAATTTCGCCGCCCTGCTTGCCAGCAGCGGCAAGCGCACGCTGCTGATCGACGCCGACTTGCGTAATCCGGGTCTCAGCCGGACGCTCAAGTCGACGCCGCAGGCCGGCCTGATCGAGGCCGTGCTCGGCGAAGTGCCCTGGACGAATGCGGTGAAGGTCGATCCACGCACCAAGCTTGCCATCCTGCCGGTTGCCGTGCGCGATCACCTGCTGCATACCAGCGAGCTTCTGTGCTCGCAGGGCA
>JBCNPI010000121.1:0-15572 GCA_039593415.1 Rhizobium sp.
CCTGCCGGAAAACCCCATGGCGATGGCAGCCTCCCAGTTCCGCCGCGCAGCCTGGGCAAAACCGAGACGCGCCGCCGAGGATTTGGCCGCCTCAAGGGCAGGTCGGCGCGAGAGCATCTCGGCAGCCACGGTAATGCTAACGAGCAACAAGGCGCCGCACAAAGCAGTAAAGCCGATCCAGAAGTGGAACAGAAAACAAAGGAGCAGATAAAACGGCACCCAGGGCAGATCGAACAGCGCAGTCGAACCGCTGCCGGAGAGGAAAGAACGGATCTGCTCGAGATCACGAACGGATTGCAGGCCATCGTCGGATGTCTGCTTCTTGGTCGGCAGGAACAGAAGTGCACCGAAGACCTTCCTGTTCAGCCGCTGGTCGAGCGACATGCCGATGCGGACAAGCAGCATGGATCGCAGGAATTCGAGTATGCCCTGAAACAGATAAAGGGTCGCGACAATGATTACGAGACCGGACAATGTCGGCAGGCTATGGCTCGGAATGACCCGATCATAGACCTGCAGCATGAAGAAGGAGCCAGTCAGCGCCAGTACATTGATGGCCGCACTCGCCAGCGCGACGCCAATGAAGGCCCTGCGAAGCGCCGACAGCATCAGCGCGATAAATGTCTGCGGCGGGTCTTTCGGGACGGCAAGCACCTTGCTTCGATCCTCAACATTGGCCGTCGCGTACGGCAGGGGTTTACATGGCGCTCCCGGCGCCGCCTCCCGCTCGGCGCCATGAACCGGCAGGGCGACGGTCGATGGCCAGAACCATCATTGTCACCTCTCGCCTGACCTTCGGTGATCCCATGCAATTCAGGAAGTCGAAATCCGCCCGCAAAACAGTTTCGGCAAACCCAATCGTATCATGAGATACCTTGTCCATTCGCAGGACAATTGCGCCATGAAATGGGGCAGCAGCCCGTTCCGGCAAGATGCATTGCCTATCATATCGACGAATGCAGGCGGCGTGACCGCCCGCATAGTTTGCTTCAATCAAATTTCTCGGTCGTATCCGCCTTGCCCTTCACCCAATAGCCCGACGCCTTGATCCAGCTCAGCGGATAGCCTCGTTCTTCGACGAGATAGGAACGCAGGGCGCGCGTGACCAAAGCCTCGGCAGCAATCCAGACGAAGGTGCCAGGCAGCAGGTCGACCGACTGCAGGACATTCATCAGTGCCGATGCGTCTGTCGCTTGCGAAAGCGGCCGATATGCCCAATGCATGTCGAGCTTCGCCTCGGTTTGAAACGCCTGGCGTTCAGCAGCATTTGCAACCGCGGCAATCGCCGTGATATTCATGCCCGCACCCGCCTCTTCGATGCGGCGGCCGATGGCTGGCAGTGCCGTTTCATCGCCGATCAGCAGCCAATTCTCGATATCGGAGGAGATAACGGCCGAGCCGCGAGGACCGCCAATCTCCAGCCTGTCGCCCACGGCGGCGTCAAGCGCCCATTGGGTAGCAGGTCCGGCCTCATGGATTGCGAAGTCGAGAACCAGCGTCCGGGCATCGGCGTCGTAGCGCCGAGGCGTATAGTCGCGCCGCTCCATCTCCTCACCGGCACCCGGAACCAGGACCTTGATGTGGTCGTCAGGCGCAAGGCTGACGAAATCGGAGAGATCATCGCCTGACAATTGCATGCGCAGCATGCCGGGCGTGATCTTCTCGATCGCCGTCACCGTCAGTGAACGACGCTTCAGCTCATGGCGGACGCGCTCGATCCTGGGAGCGGAAACAACTGAATTTGACGTCTGGTGATTGTCCATGTGTGTCCTTTCGAGGCGCTGAGACCTTGGATCCGCAGGACACAGTCGCGCAGACCGAAGCCGCAGAGCCGTTCGATCATACGCGTTGAGTGACGTTAATGCTTACGTGGCCGAGCAAAACCCGGCCAATATGAATCTCTCTGTAGAAGAGGTTTTCCCTTCGCGCAACGAAAAGATGAGAATTTTATACGAGTTTTGAGGGCAAGCACCGAACTCAATCGGAAGGGCGGCACGACCTTTCAGAGCCGTGCCGACCGAATTTGCTACAGGAGCGCTTTCTCCATCAAACGTGCCAGGCGTTCGGCAAAGGCGCGCGGATCGGCAGGCTTGTCGCCATCAAGCACGCGGGCCTGATCAAGCAGCAGGAAGGCGGCGTCGTCACGCAAGGACGGTGCATCCGCCTTGGCGGCAATAGCCTTGACGACAGGATGATCCATGTTGATTTCCAGAATCGGCTTGGCGCCGGACTGCAGCCGGCCGGCCCCCTGCAGGATCTTCTCAAGCTGACGGTCGTAGCCCTGCTCGGAAGCAACGAGACAAACGGCGCTTTCGACGAGGCGATCCGAAGCGCGCACGTCGGAAACTTCGCCGGCGAGCTTCTGCTTGGCGTAATCAAGGAAGGCCTTCACGTCGGCCGACGCGCTTTCGCTTTCCGGCTTTTCCTCATCCTGCTTCTTGAACTGGGCGAGATCGGCGGAACCTTGAGTGATCGACTTGAAACTCTTGCCTTCGAATTCCGGGGGGTTGGTCACCCAGAAACTATCGACGGAATCGGTCAGCAGCAGAACTTCGATACCGCGGGCTCGGAAACCTTCGAGCTGCGGCGACGCCTTCAGCTGCTCCAGGCTGCCGCCGACGAGATAGTAGATCGCCTGCTGGCCTTCCTTGGCATCCCGAGCGTAGTCGGCAAGCGAGCGATATCCGTCGCCCGAAGTCGTCGTGCGGAAGCGCGAAAGCGCCAGAAGCTGCGAGCGGCGCTCGAAGTCCTCGTAGATGCCTTCCTTGATGAGGCTGCCGAAATTTTCCCAGATCTTCAGGAAGGCGTCATGATCGCTCTCCGCCTGCTTTTCGATCGCCGTGATGATGCGGTTGGTCACGCCCTTGCGGATTGCCGTCAGGATCGGGCTTTCCTGGATCATCTCGCGCGACACATTGAGCGGCAGGTCGGCCGTATCGACGAGACCGCGCACGAAACGGAGATAGCGCGGCAGCAATTCCGCCTCGTCGGTAATGAAGACGCGCTTCACGTAGAGCTTCATGCGGCCCTTGCGATCTGGATCGAAGAGGTCGAACGGCTGCGAGCCGGGCACGAAGGCAAGCGCCGAATATTCATGGCGGCCCTCGGCGCGGAAATGCACCGTCAGTGCCGGCTCGTCATACTGGCCAGACACACCGCGATAGAAATCGGTATATTCCTCGGCGGCAATTTCGTTTTTCGATTTTGTCCAGAGCGCGGTGCCGTCGGTGAGCTGTTTGGCTTCCTCGCCGGGCTTTTCCGCGATCTTGATCGGCACCGGCACATGGCCGGACTGCTCCTTGACGATGCGCTCGACGGTCCAACGCGAAGCATAGCTCTTGGCATCTTCCATCAAATGCAGCGTGATGCGCGTGCCGCGCGCCGGCGCTTCGCTGACGTCGCCGGGCGCAACGCTGTAGCCGCCCTTGCCGTCGGAAGACCACAGCCAGGCATCTTCAGCGCCTGCCCGGCGTGAAATGACATCGACGCGGTCGGCGACCATGAAACAGGAATAGAAGCCGACGCCGAACTGGCCGATCAGCTGAGCGCCCTCGCCCTGCTTGTTGGCCTCGATACGCTCCATGAAGGCGCGTGTGCCGGAGCGGGCGATCGTGCCAAGCGCCTCGATCATCTCGTCTCGGCTCATGCCGATGCCGTTATCTTCGACGACGAGCTTGCCGCCATCGGCATCGAGCGTCAGCAGGATGCGGCTGTCTGGATCGCTGGCGAGCAAGGCCGGATGAGCAATCGCCTCGTAACGCAGCTTCTCGCAGGCATCGGCAGCGTTCGAGATCAGCTCGCGCAGGAAAACATCCTTGTCCGAATAAACCGAGTGAACCATCATATGCAGAAGGCGGGCAACGTCGGCCTCGAAGACGTGGCTCTCGGCGGTCATTTCTGCGGTGGCGGTCGTCATATGCGTCTAGTCTCCTGGGAATGTTGAAAGTCGCGCCGAACAGGTGGCGGATGACGAGGGAAATTTCAAGCGGGCGTTGTCACGTCAGGCTCGAAACAGGCAAATAGCCTTGTTTCGTCGGCAAAATCACTCGCCCGGTAGCTTGGTATTTAGACCTATCACGCAGGATTGATAAAGGCGGATCGCGCCTGCGGCGCGGTGCCGCAGTGATTGCCACAAAATTGGCAGAGGCGCGCCGAAGATCGCAAGGGTCAGTTGACGGGCAGCCCTGTTGAGGAGCCCGTCGATATGTTCTTCCAGAAAAGGAGACCATTGTGCAAACCCTCCGCAATGCATTTCTCATCGGCGCCGGCCTTATCGCAGCCACGGGATTGGCGGGCCAGGCTTTAGCGCAGCAGAAGATCGAACAGTCCGCCGGCTCACATCAGATGACCGTCCACCTACCGGACGGTTCGCTCGAAATTATACGTTATAGCGGTAATCAGCCGCCAACCGTCACCTTCCCGGGCGAAGCCGATCCAGCCTTCCGGCTCTTCACGACGCTCGACCCGTTCGATGCGGCTTCGCCCTTTGCCGACATGGAGCGCATCTCGGCTGCGATGGACCGCGAGACGGCGGCCATGATGAGCGGTGCCCGGCTCTTCGCGCCGTGGCCTGATGGCACCGATGATCTCATGAAGGTCGATCTGTCCAAGCTGCCGAAGGGCGCTCAGGGATATACGATGATCTCAACGACATCGGGAAAAGGCACCTGCACGCAAACCATGGAATATTTCAGCTCCGGCAGCGGCAAGCCGCAGATCAAGAGGAGCAGTTCTGGAAGCTGTGGCGCGCAGCAAGGTTCCACGGCCAAGCCGGCACATGCCATTGAGCCGCAATCATTGCCCGGGCATAAGCCATCCAATGTGATCGAAGCTTCGTATCGGCCAAGCCCGAAAACAGTAAGAACGGCAGCACTGTTTTAGAACGGCCCCCCCAACGTGAGCAGTATCGGTATCGCAAGCGGGGTGTCCGATGGGGCATCCCGCTTGTATTTTCCCCATATTTTCCTCGACAAGTACGCCTGCGCGCATTCTCTGAGCGAGCCAACTGCCAAGGAATTAATCATCGCACGGCTGCAAATGGGCAAAATTTAAGCAACAATTAAAACCGCCCAATATTTCAGCGAATGATACTTGCCCGCTTTGCTGCATTGCGTCATAAAGACAGAATGAGCCGCCTCGATCTGACCATTCTTGTGATCGACGAAAACACAATCCGAGCCTCGATCATCGAGGAAGGTTTGCGCGAGGCCGGCCATGCGCAGGTGACGGTCATCCATGAAATACAGGGTGTGGCACGCACGATCGAGACGCTTCGGCCCGATGTCATCATCATCGATCTCGAAAATCCGAACCGCGACATGATGGAGCACCTGTTTCAGCTGACGCGGACGGTGGGACGGCCGATCGCCATGTTCGTCGATCGCTCCGATACGGCCTCGATCGAGGCCGCGGTAGACGCCGGCGTATCGGCCTATATCGTCGATGGCCTGAAGAAAGAGCGGGTCAAGCCGATCCTCGACATGGCCGTTAGCCGCTTCAATGCCTTCAGCCGGCTGCAACGGGAACTGGCTGACGCCAAATCGGCGCTTGAAGAGCGTAAGATCGTCGAACGCGCCAAGGGTATCCTGATGAAGATGCGCGGCCTTTCGGAAGATGAGGCATTCGCGCTGCTGCGCCAGGCGGCCATGAATGAGAAGAAGAAGATGTCCGAAATCGCGCAAAGCGTCGTGACGGCAGCGGGGTTGCTGATGTGAGCGCGCCAAGGCCGATCCCATCCGCAGCCCTGAGAGGGGAGACATCGGAGTGAATATGAGAGCGCAACCAGCCCGTTCCGCCCGGCTCCCCACGGCAGGCAAGAGCAATCCTCCCGCCCCTGCAAGCATCGCCAGCGAAGGCCCGCGCACATTGCGCGCAGGCTTCATTCCGCTCGTCGACGCTTCCGTGCTGATCGCCGCCGCAGAGTTCGGCTTTGCCCGAAAGGAAGGCATCGCGCTCGATCTCGTGAAGGATGTCTCCTGGGCTAATGTCCGTGACCGGCTTGCCTTTCGCCAATTCGACATCGCCCACGTGCTCTCTCCGATGCCAGTCGCGGCGATGCTCGGGCTTGGCTCGAACCCGTCCCCCACGATCACGCCGTTCTCGCTCGGCTGCGGCGGCAACGCCATCACCCTGTCGACCCGGCTGTTCGACCGCATGTGCAACGAGGCTGGCCTTTCCGATCACGCAGGCGCGCTCGAAAATTCCCAAGCACTTGCAAAAGTGCTGAGGATCATGAAGGCGAGCGGCGAACAGCCGCCGACACTTGGCATGACCTACCCATTTTCCTCGCACAACTACGAATTCCGCTATTGGCTGGCCGCCGGCGGCATCGATCCTGACCGGGACGTGAAGCTTGTCGTCGTGCCGCCACCGCTGACCTCCGACGCGCTCGCCGCCGGCGCCATCGACGGCTTCTGCGTCGGCGCGCCGTGGAATATGGTCGCCTCCGAGCGCGGCGTCGGCCGCATCGTCGCCGCCAAGCAGGATATATGGCCATCGGCCCCGGAGAAGGTGATCGGCATGCGCCCGGAATGGGCCGAAAGCCATCCCGAGACGGTTTCACGCCTCATCGTGGCCCTGGACGCGGCGGCACGCTGGTGCGATCAAGCGGAAAATCACGATGCGCTTGCCGAAGCACTTGCCGACCAGCGTTATATAGCCGCCCCCGTCCATATCATCCGCCATGTGCTGACGGGCGAATTCAACCTCGACGCCAAGGGGCATCGCCGCATCATCGACAAATATTTCAGTTTCCACGGCGGTTTTGCCAATTATCCGCGCCCAAGTCAGGCCCTCTGGATCCTCAGCCAGATGGTGCGCTGGGGGCAATGCGCCCTATCCGAACGGAACATGAAAATAGCGGCCTCGGCCTATCGCTCCGATCTCTATCGGCTGGCACTCGGAAACGAGGCATCGCCTGACGATGCCGATATTCGCATCGAGGGCGACAGAGACGGCGATCGCTTCATGGATGGGCATATTTTCAATCCCGCCGACATGGCCGGCTACGTCGACGGATTTACCGTCAAGAGCTCAGGAACGCTGCAGTCTTTGAGCGACGATATTTAGCCTCCCGCCACGCTGCACTGCGCAGAATTAGCGCAGGATCGCAAGCCGGGCGAACGGCATCCGCTCAAAATATTTGCACAAGTCCCATCCGCCCACAAAATAAGCTACCGCGCTACCGCCGAGAATCATCCGGTAATTACAATGGGATGAGAGTGGCGCTACAAACTGGCACGCGGTTTGCTTGGTTAATTCCGCCTCGATCAACGGCGATCAAGGCACGCAATGCGCGGAAACGCGCTCGCTAAAGACATCGACGTCGCATGGTTTCTGCCCCGAGGACTTTTCTGTCCCGGACCGCATTGGCCAAGCGGCGTTTTTTTATGTCCGAAATCCACGCGTCACGCGCAAAACAAGGGGAACTGCAAGTGAAGAAGATCCTGTCCGGTAGCGTCACGCGCCGCAATCTCTTGAAGACGTCTGCGACCGCAGCCTTGATCAGCGCCGTCAAGACAGCCTTCCCTTCCGGTGCCTTTGCCGCAGCCTCGGGACCGGAAGTATCGGGGGTCAAGCTTGGCTATATCGCCCTGACGGATGCGGCACCGTTGGTCGTTGCCAAGGAAAAGGGCCTGTTCGAGAAGCATGGCCTTCCCGATGCCGATGTCGCCAAGCAGGCATCCTGGGGCGCAACCCGCGACAATCTCGTACTTGGCGGGGCGGCGAACGGCATCGATGGCGCGCATATTCTCTCTCCGCTCCCCTACCTGATGCATACCGGCAAGGTGACACAGAACAACCAGCCTGTACCGATGGCGATCCTCGCACGCCTTAATTACGACAGCCAGGGCATCTCGGTTGCAAAGGAATATGCCGAGACCGGCGTCCAGCTCGACGCGTCCAGGCTGAAGGCGGCCTTTGACGCGAAAAGAGCCGCAGGCAAGGAAGTGAAGGCAGCCATGACCTTCCCGGGCGGCACGCATGATCTGTGGATACGCTATTGGCTGGCCGCCGGCGGGATCGATCCCGACAAGGACGTCTCGACCATCGTCGTGCCGCCGCCGCAGATGGTGGCAAACATGAAGGTCGGCAACATGGACGTCTTCTGTGTCGGCGAACCCTGGAACGAGCAGCTCGTCAACCAAGGCATTGGCTTCACCGCGTGCACGACCGGCGAGATATGGAAGGGCCACCCGGAAAAAGCGCTGGGCATGGGCGCCGACTGGATCGAGAAAAATCCGAAGGCCGCCAAGGCCCTGCTGATGGCTGTCATGGAAGCTCAGCAATGGTGCGACAGCATGGACAACAAGGAGGAAATGGCCTCCATCCTCGGCAAGCGGCAATGGTTCAACGTGCCGCCGAAAGACGTGCTTGGCCGCCTCAAGGGCGACATCAATTACGGCAACGGGCGCGTCGCCAAGGCGACCGACCTCTATATGAAGTTCTGGAAGGGCGGCGTCTCCTATCCCTATCAGAGCCACGATGCCTGGTTCATCACCGAGAACATTCGCTGGGGCAAATTCGCACGCAATACCGACATCAAGGCGCTGGTCGGCCAGGTGAACCGCCAGGACATCTGGCGCGATGCAGCCAAGGATCTCGGCATTGCCGCATCGGACATTCCTTCATCGACCTCGCGCGGCAAGGAAACCTTCTTCGACGGCAAGGTTTTCGATCCGGAAAACCCTTCAGCCTATCTGGAAAGCCTCTCGATCAAGGTGGCGTCGTGATGGTCGGTTTCCACACCGTACTCGACGCGTCAAAAAGCTCGCTGCTCCCCTCTCCCCGTTGCAACGGCGAGAAGACCGAGGTGAGGGGCCGCACCGCTATTCTCGCCGCGCAAGATTCAAGGAATTAAACCGATGTCTGCACTTGCTCGCAAACAGATACTTGATCCGGCGGCGCCAACTGCCCCAGGAAACAAAGTCATCCCCCTCTCCGCTCGCCCTGCCCGCCGCATCGGCATCCGTCAAATCGGGCTCGCGGTCTTGCGCAGCGTCCTGCCGCCCCTGGTGGTTCTGGGGCTTCTGCTCGGCGTCTGGCAGCTGCTCTGCGAGCAGCCAGGCGCCAGCCTGCCGCCACCCTCTCAAGTCTGGCAGGACAGCTACGATCTCATCGTCTATCCCTTCTTCTACAACGGACCGCAGGATATCGGTCTTGCCCTGCGCGTGCTCGTCTCCTTGCAGCGTGTTGCCTATGGCTTCGGTCTTGCTGCCATCGCCGGCGTGCTGATCGGTGCGGTGATCGGGCAATCGGTCTGGGCGATGCGCGGTCTCGACCCGATCTTCCAGGTGCTGCGCACCGTGCCGCCGCTTGCATGGCTGCCGCTCTCGCTCGCGGCCTTCCAGAATTCCAATCCATCTGCGATCTTCGTGATCTTCATTACCTCCATCTGGCCCGTCATCATCAACACGGCGGTCGGCGTTCGCAACATTCCGCAGGATTATCGCAACGTCGCCAAGGTATTGCGGCTGAACCAGATCGAATTCTTCTTCCGCATCATGGTACCGGCTGCCGCCCCCTACATCTTCACCGGGTTGCGCATCGGCGCCGGCCTTTCCTGGCTTGCGATCGTTGCCGCCGAAATGCTGACCGGCGGTGTCGGCATCGGCTTCTTTATCTGGGACGCGTGGAACTCCTCGCGACTGCCTGACATCATCGTGGCGCTGGCCTATATCGGCGTCACCGGTTTCATCCTCGATCGCCTGGTCGCGGGCCTTGGTGCCGTGGTGACCCGCGGCATGACGAGCAACTGAGGAGATCATGATGAGCGCCTATCTGAAGCTCGACCATATCGACAAATATTTCGATCGCGGAGGCCAGCGGGCCGAAGTGCTTGCCGGTATCGAACTCGTCATCGACAAGGGTGAATTCGTGTCGATCATCGGCCACTCCGGCTGCGGCAAGTCGACCCTGCTGAACCTCATAGCCGGTCTGACGCGGGTCTCCGCCGGCGCGGTGCTGCTCGAAAACCGCGAGGTCAACGAACCCGGTCCCGAGAGAGCCGTGGTCTTCCAGAACCATAGCCTGCTGCCGTGGCTCAGCGTCTATGAAAACGTCAATCTCGCCGTCTCGAAGGTTTTTGGCGGCGTCAAGACCAAGGCCGAGCGCCACGAGTGGGTGATGAGCAACCTCGATCTCGTGCAGATGGCACATGCCAAGGACAAGCGTCCCTCGGAAATATCCGGCGGCATGAAACAGCGCGTCGGCATCGCCCGCGCGCTTGCCATGCAGCCCAAGATCCTGCTGCTCGATGAGCCCTTCGGGGCGCTCGACGCGCTCACCCGCGCCCATTTGCAGGATGCGGTGATGGACATCCATACCCGTTTCGGCAATACCATGGTGATGATCACCCATGATGTCGATGAGGCGGCGCTTCTGTCCGATCGCATCGTCATGATGACCAACGGTCCTGCTGCCCACATCGGCGATATTCTCGAAGTACCGATCGCGCGGCCACGCAACCGCATCGAGCTTGCTTCGGACCGAACCTACCTCAAATGCCGCGAGGCCGTGCTGAAGTTCCTCTACGAACGCCATCGCCTCGTCGACGCCGCGGAGTGATGCTCAAAACTGGTCATCATCGACAACTGTCTTGCGACCGCAGCGGCCCAATAAGGATCGCGACGTTACTGCAGCCCTATTACGGCTAACCTCTGCACTACGCCGCCGAGGCATCGCATGTGACGCGCGAGGGTCGCCGCAGCACTTCAAAGCGGCTGCATAAGGCGGCTCCGGCTGCCGCGGAACAGTCTACATCGCTGCGGCGTTTCGTATTAATTCCATCCAAAGGGGTTGATATCATGCGCCGCCAAGCATGCATCCTCGCCATCATCGCCGGGCTTTACACCGCGATGCCAGCCGCAGCCGACGAAAGCGGATTTCTAAGGCCGCTGAACGGCAATTGGGCAGGAACCGGCAAAGTGCTTCGAAAGATCGGCAGTTCGCCGATCAATGTCTCCTGCAGATTCAATATCAGTGCACCGGGCGCTTCGATTTCGATGAAAGGCAATTGCCGCGGCCTTCTCGTCATCAACCGCCCGATCTCAGCCGAGCTTGCGGCGCGCGGAACACATTATTCAGGCACCTATGTCGGTCCTGCTGGCGCAGCATCGCAGCTTGCGGGAAGCCGACTGGGCGATGTCATCAATCTTTCCGTGCGCTGGGCACGTCCGGTCGACGGCAACCGCAATGCCAATATGACGATCCGCAAACAGGGCGACGGCCATCTGACGATCGCGACCAGCGCCTTGGATCGGTTGTCCGGCAGGCCGATCGTGACCAGTGAAATAAACCTGCGCCGCTTTTAACGGCTCGGGCAACCAGCCTTAAATTGGAACAGTGGTCCGAATACCGCAAACCGCCAATGGATACGTGAGCCAGGGAAGTCGGTGCTATCCGCACCGCTCCGGCTTGCTTGACATTCCGGATTCGACATGAGAACATACAGTGAACAAATGGAGTCATCCATGACCAAAGCCGAACAAGTCATCGAACGTGCAATGACCTTTGTCGCTGTCTCGAAGGCCCTTCGGGAGCGCGAACAGGAACGGCGCGCCAACTGGACGCGCCGTGTCGAAATCAGCCGGCCGCTACCGCCCCTGCCGCGCGCCGTTCAGCTCTCCCTGAAACTCGATAGCTGAAGCGGCGGAGGCGGTAACAGCACCCGGCAGGCTGTGAAGCGCCCGCCTTTCGGCGGGCGCACTGCTCTCGGGTCGCCTTAGGCCTTGAAGAAGGCCAGCAGATCCGCGTTGATGACATCCGCATGCGTGGTCGCCATGCCGTGCGGGAAGCCCTTATAGATCTTGAGCGTGCCATTCTTCAGGAGTTTGATGGAAAGCTCTGCCGAGTCTGCGATCGGCACGATCTGGTCGTCATCGCCATGCATGACCAGCGTGGGCACCTCGATCTTCTTCAGATCTTCGGTGAAGTCCGTTTCCGAGAAGGCCTTGATGCAATCATAATGGGCCTTCGTGCCGCCCATCATGCCCTGACGCCACCAGTTGTCGATCACGCCTTGAAAGACCGTAGCGCCCGGACGATTGAAGCCGTAGAACGGACCTGCCGGGATATCGCGGAAAAATTGAGCGCGATTGGCGGCAAGTGCGGCGCGGAAGCCATCGAAAACTTCCAGCGGCAGGCCCCCGGGATTCTTGTCGGACTTGACCATGATCGGTGGCACGGCGCCGATCAAGACGGCCTTCGAAACACGGCCATGACCGCCATACTGAGCGACATAACGCGCGACTTCGCCGCCGCCGGTCGAATGACCGACATGAATGGCGCCCTTGAGATCGAGATGTTCGGCAAGTGCCGCCACGTCGGCGGCGTAAGTATCCATGTCGTTTCCGGTTGCCGTCTGGCTGGAGCGGCCATGACCGCGACGATCATGCGCAATGACGCGATAGCCCTGATGGAGGAAGAAAAGCATCTGCGCGTCCCAATCGTCGGAACTCAAGGGCCATCCGTGATGGAAGACGATCGGCTGACCCGTCCCCCAATCCTTGTAGAAAATCTGCGTGCCGTCCTTGGTTGTAATCGTGTTGCTGCTCATTGTGTCCTTACCTTTCGAAGATGGTTGCTTTGTAGAGGCTTGTGCAGGTTGAGCGAATGGGGTGACGGCTGCAGCGGCTGCAAGGCCAAGCCCGGCTGTCATGACGCCCCGACGGGTAGCTTGATGGATCGGCTGGCTCATTTCAATCTCCACTTAAGTTTATCGCGCGATTTATTATCGCGATACTTATATGCATAATGCCTTTCTATTTCATTGTCCACATAAAATTATCCAGCGATTATTTATTGCGATAAACATTTGCGAACTCGACGTCCAGTCGTGCACATCGTCGGGACGCGCCGACGCCGACGGTTCTCAATTCTGACAATCGAACAACGCCTTATCAGCGCCATTAAAAGCTTATTGCCCGGGCTTATCGACGAAATGCTCTGTCGCGAACTCGGCAACGCGTTCGTTCGACTTCCTCGCATCGTCGAGCCAGAAGGGGAAAATCTGCCACTGATGGATCATGCCAGGCCAGATTTCCAATCTTACCTTGCCGCCGGCCTGGCGCACCTTGTCCGCGAACCGCGTGCTGTCATCCAACAGCGCGTCGCGAGCGCCAACCTGGATCAGCAACGGCGGAAATCCGGAAACATCGCCATAGAGCGGCGATATGTCGGGATCAGTGAAGGGGCGATCGCGCGCGAACGCATCGTAGATGAGGGTCAGCTCCGCCTTGTTCATGAAGGGATCATTCGCCGCATTGGCAGCCAAAGATGCGCCCGTTGCGGCAAAATCGGTAATCGGGCTCATCGCGACCACCGCGGCTGGAAGCGGACCATCCAGCCCAAGCTGGTTCAAAACGACCTCGATAGCCAAGGTCGCCCCGACCGACTCGCCGACAATAACGATATTGCCGGCCTTATACCCCGATGTCAGAAGCCAGCGATAGGCAGCAATGGCATCGTCTCTCTGCGCGGGAAAGCGATTTTCAGGAGCGAGGCGATAGTCGATCAACAAGACATCGGCCGACGCCGCCTTGGCGAGCGCGCCCGCTATGTTGCTGTGTGTACGCAGCGAGCCGCTGTAAAAACCGCCGCCATGCAGATAAAGAATGGCACGCCGACCGATCGGATGGTGCAATCGCGCAGGCCATATTAGATTGCCATCCACGCCGTTGGCATCGACATGCCGTATCTGCACACGCGCTGGGCCTGGCGTCGATGCCATGAGCTTCTCGAAACCGGAGCGCCGCTGCAACAGGTCGGTTCCGGACATGGCACCGCTATTGCGCAAGATGCCGATCAGCTTCTCGATCTGCTCGCCCGATGTCTTGGTCTGAGGTGCAATGGCGCTCGCCTCCGCAGCCATGCCCCGCTCTATCGACCAGCAACCCGCGGCAATCAGGACGATCATCGCCACAACAAAATGACAGACGCTGCGAAATGATCGGAACTTGCTCATATCCACCCCTAACGCCGAACACGATGCCGTGATGTCACGGTCGCAGAAACACGGTTCGAGTCAAGCGGGATAGGTGGCTGCAAGCGTGTAGAGGCCGCCCGGGTGCGCCATGCATGCCGAGCCTTCAGCTGTAGTGTACGCCTTTGTAAAGAACGTAGCCCACTGGGTGATGCGTGAAGTGAAGCACCGGAAGAACGGGATCGGTATTATCCTCGGTCGGATAGGCCGAAGCGATGGGAATATATTCGCCCTGCAGTTCGATCGGCTCTCCCGCCGTCAAGTCCGGGATCTCATGGTCCAGCCCTTCATTATCCCCGAAGCGAACAGCGACGAAAACGGTCTGTCCGTTGATATTCTCGTCACTGCCCTCGAACTTCAAAACCGCAGTGATCGTAACGGTGAAGTGCTGGTGGTTGGCGCCGTGGTGATTTGCCGGCGCCTCGAACACATGGGCAATCGTCCCCTGTACGCGCGCAAGCGGCGCCCCGAGAGAATGCGAAAACCGGTGGTGGGGAAGGATCTTATTCGCCCGATTGCTCATCATCATCACCTCGATGGGAAGTCCTGAATGATCGAAATTTCAGTCGCCTGCTTACCGGCCTTCCATTGCATTCGAGTGACAACGCGACTTCGAAGGAAGGCAGGACCTAACCCGCCCTATGCCGGACACAGGGCAGCCGCCATAAATATCGTCATCGCGTCCTTCCCGAAACGGGTGGAGTCGTCTTAGTTTGGCTGAATAGAATTCAAGACAAGGCTATGCACATGGCAACGCACCGCTTCCTGCCCACTCACTATCACAATGTCATCGGTTCGCTGCCGCCGGCCCTGCATGTCGCCGACGGCGATACGGTGATCACCGAAACGCTCGATGCCGCCGGCTACGATAAGCACGACGTCCACATCATCTCCGGACCCAACCCGATGAACGGGCCTATCTTCGTCGAAGGTGCCGAACCGGGCGATTCTCTCAAGGTGGAGATTCTTGCCATGCTGCCGACGCGCGGTACCGGATTTACCCGCAGCGTCGTTGCGGGCAATGTCGTCGACCCGCAGGACGTGTGGGCCTTGCCGGCCAGCCACAAGGCGATCTGGCAGATCGATCGCGAGGCACTGACGGCGCGGCTGGCCGAGCCCGTGGCCGGTCTCGAATCCCTTATTCTACCGCTCTCGCCGATGATCGGCTGCTTCGGCGTCGCACCCTCGTTCGGCCAGGCCATATCGACCGCCACCAGCGGCGAGTTCGGCGGCAATATGGACTACCGGCTGCTTGGCCCGGGCACGACCGTCTGGTTTCCGGTATCGGCCCGCGGCGCGCTCTTTTTTCTCGGCGATTGCCATGCCGTCCAGGGCGACGGCGAGATCGTGGGCACCGGGATCGAAACCACCTTCGAGGTGACGGTGCGGCTGAGCGTGGAAAAGAAAAAGACGATCATCTGGCCGCGCGGCGAGACGGCGGAGGACATTTTCACCATCGGCAACGCCCGGCCGCTCGATCAGGCCCTGCAGCACGCCACCAGCGAAATGCTGCGCTGGCTCGGCGCCGATTATGGCCTGGACAAGACCGCAGCCAGCCATCTTCTCGGTCAGGTCGTGCGCTACGATGTCG
>JBCNPI010000122.1:0-15464 GCA_039593415.1 Rhizobium sp.
GGCGTTGGCGTTCCGATCAACGAAAAGCTGAAGTGGAACCTCCAGCTCGCCTACACCGACTCGAAGATCTTCGCCGCAACCACGAACGTCAAGTGGAACCCGGTCAAGAACCTGCTCATCGAGCCGGAAGTTTCCTACACCAACTTCGATTCTGTGAACCAGGATCAGTGGGCTGGTATCCTGCGCTTCGAACGCGCTTTCTAATATGAAATTACCCGGCTTAACGCCGGGTATGGGAAGCCTGACGTTCCAATCCGTCGGGCTTCTCTCATCGATCGGTTGACCTCCGATCAAAGCAAAGGATCTGGCTTTCCCTCCGGATCCTTTTTTGTTTTCTGAGCTCCTGAGATTGGCACCGGCCGTCACAGGCTGTGAGCTGCTCCTATGCCTTCAGGCAGAGCCGGACTGAGAGCCGCCGCACACTTTTCCTGGAATTGCTAAACTGACGCAGTCGCCAGTTCTTCCGTCTGGGCCAACGGGAACCAGGTCTTCAAGACCATCTTTATGAACATTTGTCCGCAGGGCACGAGCTGGAAATTGCCCCGATCGAGGGTCCATTCGGTGATCAGGCCGCCAATGACCGCGGTGAGTGCGGAAGCGGCGGTATCCGGCGTCCAGGGTGCGGGCAGCTTCGTCTTCTTATTCATCGAGGTGAATATGCGTTCGAAATGTTCCTGCATGTCGTGCCGAAAAGAACTGGCGCGGCTTGTGCCGCCGTCGCAAAACGCCATGTCGAGATGCATCATCACTTTCAACATGCTGCGATTGCGCGGATCACCCTGAACGTCGTCGAATATTGCTGCAATCGTGTCGGCGATGAGATCGAGCGGATCGAGCGGCAGCTCTTTGGACATCCGATCCGCCAAATCCTGAAACGGTTGCTGGGCTTCATCGCGAATCGCGAACATCAGTCCCTGCTTGTTCTTGAAATGCCAGTGCACCGCCCCCCGCGTGACACCGGCGGCGGTGGCTATCTCCTCCAGGCTGACATTTTCATAGCCCTTATCGAGGAACAAAGCTTTTGCAGACTGCAAAATCTCGCTCCTCGTCTCCGCCGCCTCCTCCTTAGTACGCCTCATTCACATCTCCACAGAAACAGATTTCCACGCTGTACCCCTCTTCTTTTGCTTTTCTCTTTCCATCAATGCTGCCATCACCGGCCCTCCAATACCAGTAGTGCACAACAGAGTGGCGGAATTTATATATCCCCTGAAAATCGAGAGAGAAAATCGCAACGGGATGTATTCGTCAAGCACCTATAAGCCACGCGCAAGTTTCCTTGTGCAGTTTCCCCGCGTTGGGAAAGTGAAAATCGAAACTGTGTGGATGCGAATGTAGCCGTCACGGCAACCTGAACGGGCGAAACGATTTCGAGTTTACCTGTTTTTAAGATGGTGCACAGGCCAAGTTGGGGCGCAAGGCGCATTTGATCTTCGCGGTTGCAATTCCGTCCACGCATTTCAATAGGATGCCGTCACATCCTCACCTCTTATCCGGTGAGGCCTGACGATACTGTGTTCAAGCCGTGTACGCGTAAGCCATTGGAGTTCCCCCCAACGCTCGTATCTGGAGGCCCCATGACGAGCATCTCTTCGATCTTATCCAGCAATTACTACCAGTATCAGACGTCGCGTTCGACCACGGACGATTCCATTTCGTCGCTATTATCAGACAGTTCGTCCGGAAGCTCTTCCGGCGCGAACTCCTCATCCTCCTCGTCGGGCGATCAGGCTCAGATGGCTGCAGCTCAGCAGCTCATCGCACAGCTGATGAACATCATTCTCAACCTGCAGGCCAATGGCGGCAGCAATGGTTCGACCGCGAATTCGGATGGTGATTCCAACGATTCCGCGTCGAATACCCAGCAGGCATCCGCAGCCGGCAGCACATCGGGAGTCCAGCAGACTTCTGCAAACGGAAGTCAGAACGGCACGCAGAACGATATGATCAGCGCCATGGACACCAATGGCGACGGCAGTATCAGTGAGGCAGAATTCGTGGCCGCTCGGCCGGCGGGTGTCACGGAAGCTCAGGCGCAGAAGCTGTTCGAAAGCTTTGACACCAACAAGACCGGTTCGCTGACCGAGGCTCGGCTTGCCAAAGCGATGCAGTCAGGACACCATGGGCATCATCATGCCCATGCCGGCGGTCAAATGAGCGGCGATGAACTTGCTAGCGCGTTTTCTTCCATGGACACGAACGGCGACGGTACCGTCACTCAAGCCGAATTCGTTGGCGCTCGCCCGTCGAATGTAAGCGAGGATCAGGCAACGGCGCTGTTCAACAGCCTCGATACGTCCGGCTCCGGCTCGCTGACGCAAAGCCAGTTCGAATCGGCCATAAAGGCGCAGCAGCCACAGCAATCGCAGATGCCGGACTTCGGCAGCTTCTATACCGCAAATGACCAGGATCAGACGACGAGCGATCTCTTGACGCTCTGATCGGAGATAGAGGTTTGCATTTGATCACGCGAAGTTCCGGCAGCCTGGACGGCAGCGGTTTGGCCTCTCGACCAGGTGAGCCGGTTCTTTTCATTCGCGCGACGAGGCCGGCCTCGGGCGCTGAAAAAGAAAATCTGAAATTCTCGCAGTCATAGCGACGGATTTCGGCGGGCGCGTCGTTCAATCAATGTAAACCTGTGCTTGACGTTGAAGGATGATACGCTGTCCGAGATGCTGCGATCCGATTGGCGCCGCTTGCCGGCCAAGAAGCCGAGGCGGCCGCATTATGCCGGTATCGCACGGAACCGGAACGGTGGCGATTGTCGATGAAGTGGGATCGCGCGCCCAAGAGTGGCGACCCGGATGAGGATCTGCTCGGGCGCATCGCCGCCGGCGACGTTCCGGCAATGCGTGCGATGGTATCGCGGCAACTGCCGCGCATAATGGCCGTGGCGACCCGCCTACTCGGCGATGCGACCGAAGCCGAGGATGTGGCGCAGGAGACGTTCCTGCGCGTCTGGAGAAATGCCGGCGGCTGGCGCCAGCGCAATGCCCGGTTCAGCACTTGGGTGCACCGCGTTGCGATCAATCTCTGCTACGATCGCCTAAGGCGGCGCAAGGACGTTCTTGCCGAGCATCCGCCCGACATCGAATATGAAGGGCCGGCTCCGGACGCGGGTTTGATGAACGAGGACGATCCATCGCGGCGTGTGGAACGGGCCATGCAGATGATCGCGCCAAGGCAGCGCGAGGCGATCATTCTTGTTTACTATCAGGCGCTGTCGAACGCCGAGGCGGCTGAGATCATGGATGTCAGCGTCGATGCACTGGAGAGCCTGCTTGCGCGCGGAAGGCGCTCGTTGCAGGTGCTTTTGCTGAAGGAGCAGGGCGATGGTTGAGAATATCGCGGGTCCAATGAATGCCGAGCGGTTTGGAGAATTGACCGCCGCCTATGGCGGCGATATCGGCCGCTGGCCGCAGGCCGAGCGTGTAGATGCACGCAATTTTTCAGAAGACCCTGCCGCCGCCGCAATGCTTGCGCGTGCCGCCGATCTGGACGCACTCCTCGACACCTATGTTGTGCAGCCTCGCCAGGCGGGCGTCGAAGATCGGATTCTCGCAAAATTCGTGCGCCGCCTGACGGTCCGAAATTGGTTCCGCTTTGGTTCAGCCGGTATCGGCCTCGTGGGTGTCGGCGTAGCCGGCGCGCTTGCCGGCAGCATCGCCATCGCCGTGCTCACGCCCAGCCTCACATCCGATGCTACAGTCGTTTCCGACGGAACCGCAACCCTGTTCGGCGATATTGGGCCGGATGCAGGCATAGTGCAGGACAGCCAATGACGGATCGCAGCTTTCGAATAGTGGTCATATCTCTGTTGGTGCTGAATACGTTTCTGATCGGAGCGCTGGCGGGCGGCGGGCTGACATGGATACGCAAGACGCAGGCCCGCGCCGGGATGATGCCGCTTGCCGGCGAGCAATTGCCATCGGTTCAGAGGAAGGCTTTGCGCGCGGCACTTAACGAGGCACGCAAGGACGATCGCCAGACCATTCTCGAGGCTCAGCAGGCCAAGGTCGATGCCGCCTCCCTCCTGGGCCAACCGACGCTGGATAAGGAGGCCCTGTCTGTGGCTCTGGCCAAGGCCCGCGATGCCGATATCGCCGTGAGAGCGAAGCTGGAACAGCGTGCGGTGGATTTCGCGGCGACGCTTTCCTACGACGAGCGTCGGGCGCTTGCAGAAAGCCTTATCCGCCGCAGCATGCCGAAGGCTGGTGCCACAAAATGATCATATTTGCCGACCGACGGATCGGAAGGGCCGCCCACGTTTAAATGATGTGTTTGATGCAGGAGTTGGCTGGATCATGGCTCAGCAGTCGAATGATGTTTATGCCGCGCTTGCCCTTTCCCGGTTTGGGCTTGGGGCAGATCACAACGGCACCGCGTCGATCGTGTCCGATCCGCGCGGCGCATTGATGGAAGAAGTCACTGAACGCTACGTCCCGGTTCCTGTCGGGCCGCTGCTCCAGTCCTCGGCCGATCTTCTCGTTTCTCTCCACCTATTTCAGGAGCAGCGCAAGGAGGCCAGACAGCAGGCCGCGGCGGCTGTCGCCGCCCTGCCGCAAGATAAGCCGATGCAAGGACCGCAACAGCCACAGAAGCAGCCGGCGCAGTCCTCCGCCACCGTGGCAGCGCAGCCGAGCAATCAAGCCATGTCAGCCCAGGCAGCCAATCAGTCTCAGCCGAACAACCAGGCCATGGCGGCAGCGGCTGGCAAAATGGCCGACAAGCCGCAAATGCAGCAAATGCCCTATCTTCCGCAGCAGATCCTGCTGGCGGAAGTGGATGCCCGCTTCAACGGCACCATCCGCCAGCCTTTGATCGGCTTCGGCGAGCGGCTTGCCATGTTCTGGGCAAACCATTTCGCGATTGCAATCTCGAAGAGCGAGGAGGTTCATATCGTTGCCGGCGCTTTCGAGCGCGAGGCCATCCGGCCGCATGTCTTCGGACGCTTCACCGATATGCTGCTCGCCGTCGAGACCCATCCGGCCATGCTTGGCTATCTCGACAATCAGCAATCGATCGGACCGAACTCCAGGGCGAACGGCAACAAGAAGCGCGGACTCAACGAAAATCTCGCCCGTGAGACGCTGGAACTGCATACGCTCGGCGTCAATGGCGGCTACACGCAGGCGGACGTGACGACACTTGCCAAGATCATCACCGGCTGGACGGTGGCGGGTGCCGAGGGCAAGCTCGGGGCACCCGGCACTTTCGCCTTCAATCCGGGCGCTCACGAGCCCGGCGACCAGACGCTCCTTGGCCTGACCTATGCCGACAACGGCGTCGGGCAGGGGCGGGAAGCCTTGCGCGATCTCGCCCGCCATCCGGCGACGGCCCAGCACATCGCCACCAAGCTCGTCCGGCATTTCGTCGCCGACGCGCCACCGCCGTCGCTGGTGCAGACTGTCGCCGCCACCTTCAGCAAGACGGACGGCGATCTCTCGGCCGTCTATCGCGCGCTTATCGGTTCCGAAGAAGCCTGGAACCCGACTCTGTTGAAGGTTCGCTCGCCGCTGGAATTCATGGCGGCACTTCTGCGGGCAAGCGGCGAGACACCGAAGCCGAATGTCATTCTCGGCGCCTTGACCGCCATGGGCCAGCCGTTTTGGGCGCCTGCCGGGCCCAACGGTTTTGCCGACACGGTCGATGCCTGGGCATCCAGCGAGAGCTTCAGCATGCGCATGGATGTTGCCAATATGATTGCGAATGCGGTGCCGCCCCAGATCGATCCGCGCAGTTTCGTGTCCGACAGCCTAGGGCCACTTCTTTCGAATGAGACGCTGCAGGCC
Source organism: Rhizobium sp. (assembly GCA_039593415.1). GTDB lineage: Bacteria > Pseudomonadota > Alphaproteobacteria > Rhizobiales > Rhizobiaceae > Rhizobium. Next base: position 5,793 of record JBCNPI010000122.1, read on the forward strand.
GTATCGCGTGCGGAGACACGCAAGCAGGGCCTGACGATAGCCTACCTTTCCCCCGAATTTCAAAGGCGCTGACCATGACCTGCGAACTCATGACCCCCACCCGCCGTGCCGTGCTTGGCGCTTCCGGCGCGTTGTTCGCCTGGGCCTTCATCCCGCGCTTTGCCCATGCTGCCGGCGGACGCGATCCGCGCTTCATTACCATCATACTGCGCGGGGCGCTCGATGGTTTGACGGCCGTTCCGCCTGTCGGAGATCCCGATTATCAGACGCTGCGGCAGTCGATCGCCATGACGACGAGCGGCCCTTCCGCGGCCCTTCCGCTCGACAGCTTCTTTGCACTGCATCCCTCGATGCCGAACTTCAATCGGCTTTATCGCGCAGGGCAGGCGGCCGTCGTGCATGCCAGCGCCACGCCCTATCGCGACCGGTCCCATTTCGACGGCCAGGATGTGCTGGAATCGGGTTATGAAATGCCCGGCCGCGTCGAATCCGGCTGGCTGAACCGAATGCTGGAAGGCCTGCCGAAGGGCGATAAGGTTTCATCAGGAGCTTGGGCGATCCGCGGATTGTCCATTGGCGCCAACGCACCGCTCGTCATTCGCGGCAAGGCGCCGGTGCTCGGCTGGTCGCCATCCAACCTACAGCCGGTCAGCGACGATCTGCCGCCGCGGCTGATGGATCTCTACAACCACACCGACCCGCTCTTTGCGAAGATCCTCGCTGAAGGCATTTCGACCGGCAAGATCGCCGCCGGTCTCGACGTCAAGGCGAAGGGCGGTCCCGGCGACCCCACGGGAATGGAGCAAATGGCCAGAGGTGCTGCGCGCCTTCTTGCGCAGGACGATGGTCCTCGCGTCGCCGCTCTTGCCTTCGAAGGATGGGATACACATGCCGGCGAGGTAGATCGGCTGAACAAGCTTCTCGTCGGGCTCGACAATTCCTTTGCAGCGTTCCAGCAGGAGCTTGGTCCTGCCTGGAAGGATACTGCGATCTTCGTTGCGACCGAATTCGGCCGGACGGCGCAGGTCAACGGCACACAGGGTACGGATCATGGCACGGGAACGGCGGCATTCCTCGCCGGCGGCGCGATTAAGGGCGGCCGGGTGATTGCTGATTGGCCCGGCCTCAAGCAGGCGCAATTGCGCGATGGCCGCGATCTTGCCGCCACCACGGATCTGCGTGCCGTCGTCAAGGGCATCGCAGTGGATCTGCTCGGTGCATCACCGACGCTGTTGACGCGCGATGTCTTTCCGGGTTCCGATCACATTATGCCCATGAAAGGGCTGATCGTTTGAGCGATGCGCCGATCGCCTGGAATCAAAGGCCATTACCGTCTTTGGCCGACAGGCGATCAACCTCTCGGCCGAATCGCGACGGGAACGAAATTAGGTAAGAGCCGCGTGCGGCGGGATGGCTCCGCTGCGCCTTTCGCGCGCCGCGGAGAGGATGGCGACCACGCAGGCTAAGGCAAGCGCGACAGCGCCGAGCACGGGCAAGCTGCGATAGCCATATCCACTCTCGAGCAGAGCGGCACCGACGCTTGCCGCGATCGCAATACCGATATTGAACCCCGATGGGATGAGCGAGGAGGCAAGGCCCGGCGCATCGGCGGTCCACATGAGGATGCGAGCCTGGATAGGGGTGCCTATCGCAAAATTAAGGGCCCCCCAAACGAAAATCGTCAGGCTCATCAGCAGGGGATAAGGGCTTACCAGGTAAAGGGCGACGAGTATCGCTGCCTGAATGGCGAGCAGCACGATAAGCGAAGGCATCAGCTTCCAGTCTGACAGCCGACCCCCAATCAGAACGCCCAATGTTGCCCCGACGCCATTGAGCAGAAGCACCCAGGGGATAAGCATGGCATCGAGGCCCGTCACTTCACGCAAAAGCGGGGTTATGTATGTGAACGGCACCATTTGTCCGATCATTAACGCGAGCATCATGATAAGCGATGTCCAGACCTGCTGGCGGCCGAGAACGCGCACTTCGCGGCGCAAGTGGCCGGATTGCCCAGGTTCGGCTTTCGTTGGCGGGATCAGCGCCCATATCGCGACTAACGCGAGGACGCCGACCAAGGTCATTGCCCAAAAAGTTGTCCGCCATCCCCAAAGTCCACCGATTGCCGCGCCGACGGGAACACCGATAATATTTGAGACCGTCAGGCCTGCGAGAATCACGGAGACGGCCCGACCTCGAAATGCCTGCGGGACGAGACCAACCGCAACCACCATGGCAATGCCGAAATAGGCGCCATGAGCAATGGCTGTTGCAATCCGGAAAACAAGCATGGTGGCGAAGTTCGGCGCGAGCGCGCAAGCGATTTGCCCCAGGCAAAAGACGATCGTCAGAGAGAGGAGAATGGTGCGCCGCGAAACCTGCCGTGTGGCCATGGTCAGGAATGGTCCGCCGACTGCAATTCCGAGCGCATAGCCGGAAACCAGATAGCCTGCAAAAGGGATCGACACGCCCAAGCCCTGCGCCACATCCGGGAGAATGCCTGCGATGACGAACTCGGTCGTGCCGAAAGCAAATGCGGCCAGAAACAAAGCAAACAACGGTAAGGGCAAATCAAGCTCCCATATAAGGACATAAGGATTTCTTTATATTGCGATAAAGGAGACATCAAGCGTGAGTTGCCGCCTATGCCATTCTCTGCGCAAGTCCGGCATTTTCGAATAGTTTCGAGCTGTACACACATGCGCCGTTTCGCGTTCGATCCTTGACAAGCGGAGAATGTTTGTGAAGTTTGGCTGCCATGAGTGAGGTGGCTGATTGGTTATCTTATACAAGTCCGATCAGTCGGAAAAACGCTGCCGAGGCGGTGTTTGAGGATATTCGTTCGGCAATTACATCGGGACGGTTGGCGGTCGGGACACGGCTGCCCGCCGAGTCGCAGCTTGCCGCGCGTTATGGTGTCAGCCGCCCCATCATCCGCGAAGCGCTCCGCTCCCTTCAAACGCTCGGGCTGACCCACACGCGTACCGGCAGCGGCACCTATGTCGTCACCGCGACGCCAGGTCCGGAGCTGCGTTATGACGGCTATTCCGCACGCGACCTGATCGAGGCGCGTCCCTTCATCGAGGTTCCTGCCGCCGGCTGGGCGGCGCTGCGGCGGACGGAGCAGCAATTGACGCGATTGCTTGAGCTCTGCGAAGAGATGGATCGAGAAGAAGACCCCTTGAAATGGGTGGATCTGGATTCCGAATTCCATTCAATGATCGCCGAATCTTCAGGGAATGCGGTTTTCGCCAAGATCGTATCCGACGCCCGCGGCGCGCTGATGCGGCAGTCGGAACTGGTCAACATGATGGCGCAGCGCCGGGCGGCGTCGAATGTCGAACACCGCCGCATCGTCGAGGCGATCGCGGCGGGTTCGGAACAAGAGGCCATCGCGGCGATGGAAACCCATCTCGGTCAGGTCAAGCGCGTGGTGACCACGATTATCGGTGAGGATCAGCCTCAGCATTGATGGCAGCGGGCAGGTTGGCGAGCCGCTCTGGCTGCAGAGCCTCGAAAAGCTCTTCGGCGGTCAGGTATCCGTGATCCAGCACGATCTCCGGCACCGTGCGTCCGCTCGCCAGTGCCTCGCGGGCAACCTTGGTGGCTGCGTGATAGCCGATCAATGGGTTGAGCGCGGTGGCAAGGCCGATCGATTCCTGCAGGCGTTGCGCCATCAGAGCCGGATTGGCCGTGATGCCATCGACGCAGCGTTCGGCAAGAATATGGCAGGCTGCGGTCAGATGTAGGATGCTTTCCGACAGCGAACGCACGATGATCGGTTCGAAGGCATTGAGCTGCAGCTGGCCTGCTTCCGCCGCCATGGTGACGGTGATGTCGTTGCCGATAACCGAAAACGCGACCTGGTTGACCATTTCAGGGATTACCGGATTGACCTTGCCGGGCATGATGCTCGAACCCGCCTGCATCGCCGGCAGTGTGATCTCGCCAATGCCGGCCCGCGGCCCGGAAGAGAGCAAGCGCAAATCGTTACAGGTCTTGGAAAGCTTGACTGCGACGCGCTTCAGTACGCCGGAGAGATGAACAAAGGCGCCAGGGTCCTGCGTTGCTTCGATGAGGTCGCTTGCGGTGACCAGCGGGCGGCCTGTCAGCCGGGCGAGATGAGCGCAGGCAAGGGCGGCATAGCCGACCGGCGCATTGAGCCCGGTGCCGATGGCGGTAGCGCCGAGGTTGACCTCATGCAGGAGAGCCGCCGATTCGATCAGGCGGGATCGGTCTTCCCCAAGCATGACGGAGAAGGTTCTGAACTCCTGGCCAAGCGTCATCGGTACGGCGTCCTGCAGCTGCGTGCGCCCGACCTTCAAGATGCCGTCGAACTCCTTGGCCTTGCGTTCGAAGGCGCCCTGCAAAGTTTCCATCGCCGCCGCCAGTCCGTCGATCGCCTCGATCAGCGCGACGTTGACGGCTGTCGGATAGGCGTCGTTGGTCGACTGGCTAAGATTGACGTGATCGTTCGGATGCAGATGCGCATAATCGCCCTTGGCATGGCCGAGCAGTTCGAGCGCGCGGTTGGCGATGACCTCGTTGGCGTTCATGTTGGTGGATGTCCCGGCGCCACCTTGGATGACATCGACGACGAATTGTTCATGCAGCTCGCCCGCGCGGATTTCCCGGCAGGCCCGCACGATGGCATCGAGCCTTTCCTTGCCAAGCAGGCCCAATTCGTGATTGGCAAGTGCGGCTGCCTCCTTGACGAAGGCAAGGCCGCGGATGAGATGCGTGTAGCGGCCGATCGGCGTGCCCGTTACCTGGAAGTTTTCAACCGCTCTTGCAGTGTGCACCCCCCAATAGACATCGGCCGGAATATCCTTTTCGCCCAACAGGTCATATTCGCTTCGCGTCTTGACCACATTATCCTCCTATGGTCGAAATCAAGCCATATCTGTCAAGCTGTATGACAGATTTTACGTCTGTTATCGTTTACGCCCAACCGCGTCAATAAGCCTGGTGCCGGGTTGACCTCAGCCCAATTCTATGTCTAAGAGGAAAAATCTGTCATACAGCATTACAGCATGACCGGCGATTGCTAACTTAGATCGGCGGCTTGATTGAAGCGAAAGGGCATCCTGTCGGCGCAAGCAAGCGCCTCGGACCTGTCCACGGACAAACGGCTCAAGGGAGGAGCAATGTCAGTCGAAACCATCCAGAATGTGCCGGCAGATCGCCAGCCGCCGGCCAATGAGGACCTTGGCTATCACAAGGCGTTGAAGCCGCGCCAGATCCAGATGATTGCGATCGGCGGTGCGATCGGCACAGGTCTCTTCCTCGGTGCGGGCGGGAGGCTTGCCGCGGCCGGTCCGGCGCTGATCTTCGTCTATGCGATCTGCGGCTTTTTTGCTTTCCTGGTGCTGCGTGCGCTCGGCGAATTGATCATGCATCGTCCGAGTTCGGGCTCCTTCGTCTCCTATGCCCGTGAGTTCTACGGCGAGAAGATGGCCTTTGCGGTCGGCTGGATGTATTGGCTCAACTGGGCGATGACATCGGTTGCCGATGTGACGGCCGTTGCCCTCTACATGAACTTCTTCAAGCATTACGTTCCCTTCCTTGCCGGCATCGATCAGTGGGTTTTCGCACTGATTGCCCTGATGGTCGTGCTGATCATGAACCTGCTGTCGGTCAAGGTTTTCGGCGAACTCGAATTCTGGTTCAGCCTGATCAAGGTCCTGGCGCTCGTCAGCTTCCTCGTCATCGGCATCTACTTCGTCGTCTCCGGCACTCCCATTGCCGGTCATTCGGCGGGCTTCAGCATCATCAGCGATAGCGGCGGCTTCTTCCCGAACGGTATTTTGCCCGCCTTCGTCATCATTCAAGGCGTGGTCTTTGCCTATGCGTCGATCGAACTGATCGGCACGACCGCCGGCGAAACGGAAGATCCGCGCAAGGTGATGCCCGGGGCGATTCGTGCGGTGGTTGCCCGCCTACTCATCTTCTATGTCGGCTCGGTCCTGCTTTTGTCGCTGCTTCTGCCTTACACGGCGTACAAACCCGGCGAGAGCCCCTTCGTCACCTTTTTCGGGACGATCGGCATCCAAGGCGCCGACATCATCATGAACCTCGTCGTCTTGACGGCGGTGCTGTCCTCCCTCAATGCGGGCCTCTACTCCACCGGTCGTATCCTGCATTCGATGGCGGTCTCCGGCTCGGCACCGGCAGCGCTGGCCAAGATGAACAAGGCAGGAGTGCCTTATGGCGGCATTGCAGTGACGGCCGCCGTGACCGTCATCGGCGTGGCGCTGAACGCGGTGGTCCCGTCGGCTGCCTTCGAGATTGCCCTCAATCTTTCAGCGCTCGGCATCATCTCGGCATGGGGCGTGATCGTATTGTGCCAGCTGAAGCTCTGGAAACTGTCGAAGCGCGGCGAGATGGAGCGTCCGGATTTCCGCATGTTCGGTGCGCCCTATACGGGTCTGCTGACGCTGGTCTTCCTCTTAGCGGTGCTAGTGCTGATGGCGCTTGATTATCCGGTCGGCACCTGGACGATCGCTTCGCTTATCCTGATCGCGCCAGCCCTCGTCATCGGCTGGTATCTGCTGCGCGACCGTATCCATCGGCTGGCAGTCGAGCGGGGCCGGTCGTGACGGCAGGTCAGGTCAATCCGCTGGTGGCAGTTATTGCCACCGGCGGCACCATTGCGAGCGAACGCACCGATAGCGGCGCCAGCACGCCGTCATTGTCGGGAGAGAGCCTGCTCGCGCTCCTGCCGGACATGCCCGTCGATCTCAAGCCTATCGAATTGATGGCGAAGGATTCTGCAAGCCTCACGCTCGCCGACATGCAGGACATCAGCGACAAGGTCGGTGAATTGCTGGATGATGCCGCCATCAGCGGCGTCGTTATCCTGCATGGCACGGATGCGATGGAAGAGACCGCGCTACTTGTCCATCTGCAGCACGGCCTGAACAAGCCGGTGGTGTTTACGGGGGCGCAATTTACCGCGGATCACCCCAAAGCTGACGGACCTGCAAATCTTGCCGCCGCCGTTGCCGCTGCTATCGATCCTGTCAATGCAGGTCGCGGCGTGCTCGTCTGTTTCGGCGGCCGCCTCCTGCCGGCATGGGGGCTCTATAAGCATTCTTCGGATATTGCCGATGCTTTCAGGCAATCGCGGCCGCTCGAAAATCCGCCCAGCCCGCGCCTTGCGGCAGCGCTTGATAGCGTACGGGTCGATATCGTGGCGATTTATCCGGGGTGCGATTCGGTGCATGTGGATGCCAGCCTCAGGGCCGACGCCAGCGGCATCGTTCTTGCGGCGCTCGGCTCGGGCAATGCCAATCCGCGCCTGGTCGAAGCTGTCAGGCGCTGCGCCGATGTCGGCGTATCCGTGGTAGTTTCCAGCCGAGTTCCGGATGGGCTGCTCGTTTCAAGCTATGGCGGCGGCGGTGGCGGACATGATCTTGCCGAAGCCGGCACTGTTCATTCCTCGACGCTGCGGCCGGGGCAGGCAAGAATCCTGCTGGCAGCCCTGGTTGCTTCCGGCGCAACTGCCGAGGTCGTCAAACAGGCATTCTCTGATTTCGCTGGCGGCGCTAATCCGTAAGGGCAAGGTCTTGGGTAAAATTAAGAACGAGGGCTGAAGAGTTCTTCGTGCGAGTCTACTAGAGCACCGTCCAGCGAACTATAGTGCCGCTATTTCGATTGGCGAGGGTGGCTTGAAATTTGGCTAGTTATTTTGCATATACATATGGATATGCAAGCAAGGAGGTTAGCATGCGTCATCTCCGACATAACGAACGTAGCCCACCACGAGAAGCCAAGCTTTTTCGCAACAACAAGAGCCAAGCCGTACGTATCCCGGCTGACTTTGAACTTCCAGGCGATCGGGTGATGATCTACCGGGAAGGAGACCGGCTTATTATCGAGCCGGTGCGCCGCAAGAGCTTGCTTGACGTTTTGGCAAGTTTGGAACCTCTCGGACCAGAGGATCAGTTTCCCGATATAGATGATACTCTGCTGCCAGCGAAGGAAATCGAGCTTTGAGTAAGCTCTACATGCTGGATACCAATATCGTCTCCGAACTTGCGCGAAACCCACAGGGTACCGTTGCCACGCGTATCGCCGATATCGGGCCGGATGCAATTTGTGTCAGCATCGTTACAGCCGCAGAGTTGCGCTATGGCTGCGCTAAAAAGGGATCGCCGAAATTGCTGGCCCAGATCGAGGCCATACTGGGAAGCATACCGGTACTCGCGCTCGATGTTCCTGCCGATGCCGAATACGGAGCCATCAGGGCTGAGCTGGAAGTTGCCGGCAAACCTATCGGTCCAAACGACCTACTGATTGCTGCTCACGCCTATGCGGTAGAGGCCGTCCTGGTGACGGCCAATATCGGGGATTTCAAGCGCGTCCGGGATCTTCGTGTCGAAAACTGGCTGGATTGAGCGGCGGGCCGGCCGTTGATGACGGCGCGGCCCGAATATTTGCTGAGCAGTGTCTTCGTTATGCTGTTTGCACAGCATTGGCGACGACGACGGGGATCAAGAGATCGCCCCAGTTGCCGTTGCCGCCATGGTGGCGTGCCGAGCGGACGAGCTCGACGGAGACGCCGGCCTCGACCGCATTCATCACCGCCTGATTGAGACGATGCAGCTCATTGGCCAGCATGCGGATGACCGCCTGCTGATCGGCATTCATGGTGAGAGATTGCTCTTCGGCTCTCTCGCGAACGCGTGCTATCGATGCCATGTCATTCTCCTCCTATAATCCTGATGTCACTCCGCTGCTGGCTTGAACTGGGCATGCTCGGTCGATCCGTGCATGGCCGTGGTGGACGACTGGCCGCCGGTTATCGCCAGCGAAACCGCATCGAAATAGCCGGTGCCCACTTCGCGCTGGTGCTTGGTAGCGGTGTAGCCATTTGCCTCCGCTGCAAACTCCGCCTGCTGCAGCTCCGAATAGGCGGCCATCTGGCGAGCCTTGTAGCCGCGGGCGAGCTCGAACATACCGAAATTCAACTGGTGGAAGCCGGCAAGCGTGATGAACTGGAACTTGTAGCCCATCGCACCGAGTTCGCGCTGGAACTTGGCGATCGTCGCATCATCCAGGTTCTTTTTCCAGTTGAACGAAGGGGAGCAATTGTAAGCCAGCAGCTTGCCTGGATGGACACGATGCACTCCTTCGGCAAACCTGCGCGCCTGCTCGAGATCCGGCTTCGAGGTTTCGCACCAGATGAGGTCGCAATGCGGCGCATAGGCGACTGCACGGGCAATACAGGGTTCGATACCGCTCTGGACCTGATAGAAGCCTTCGACCGTGCGGCCGGCGCCGTAATCGACGAATGGCCGGTCACGTTCGTCGATATCCGAGGTGAGCAGCTTGGCGGCTTCGGCATCGGTGCGTGCGACGACAAGTGTTGGCACGCCCATGACGTCGGCAGCAAGCCGTGCCGCGTTGAGATTGCGGATATGGGCAGCCGTCGGGATCAGAACCTTGCCACCGAGATGACCGCACTTTTTCTCCGATGCGAGCTGATCCTCGAAATGGACGCCGGCGGCGCCCGCTTCGATATAGGCCTTCATGATCTCGAAGGCATTTAGAGGACCGCCGAAGCCCGCTTCTGCATCGGCGACGATCGGTGCAAACCATGTGTCGACGGAGAGCCCTTTGCCTTCGGCTGTCTCGATCTGGTCGGCCCTTTGCAGCGTGCGGTTGATGCGC
>JBCNPI010000123.1:0-15410 GCA_039593415.1 Rhizobium sp.
AATCGCAAGATTGATGCCGACACGATATCGGCAGCAACAGCGCCAATTCACTTGCTGATATTCGGGGATCATTCACCAAACAACGGCGCTTGACGAAGGCCACTCTTCAACGAGCAGAAGGGAAAGTATCGTCAGGCAGGATGCGGCGATCACGACGATGAAGGGGACGGAGCGGAGAAGCCTGACGATTGCAGGGGTTGCGATAACGAGCGCTATCCGGAACAGCATCACGATCCAGTCGGCGACAGTGGGGTGATCCTTCTTGTACACGGCATCCCTCCCGCAGCATGCAGCTCAATGACTGTGGTCAGGTTCGCAGGAGAGCGTCGGCGACAAGCGAACGTTCCGGCCGCAAGCCTGGCGACACGCAGCAAAAACGAATTCCGTGCAGAAATCGTGGAGATTGGGTGTGAAACTGGTGGATGCTCACCGAGCCGGTTCGGCAGGAAAGTCAGGTGCCGGGGTCGCAAAGGGACGTCACCGGTGATCGCAGGTTGCGGTTCCTTTCGGGCCTTATGATTCGATCAGGCGTTCGGCGCTGAACTTGTCCGTTATCAGCGTATCGATAACGCCGATCCTCAAGGCGCCGGCGATCGCCGCGGTCTTCTTCGCGCCGCCGGCGAGCGCGATGACCCGGTCGACCCGTTCGAGGTCTTCCAGCGGGAGGCCGATGACGCGCTCGTCGAGCGGCGTCTTTACCGGCTTGCCGTCCTTGTTGAAAAAACGCAGCGATATGTCACCGACGGCACCGGCCTCGGCAAGGTCCGCAAGCTCCCGCGACGAGAAGATGTTGCCGGAGCGTGCAAGCAATTCTGACGGCTCGACGGCTCCGATGCCGACGATGGCAAGTGTGATGCTGCCGAAGAGATCCATCGTCTCGCGCACGAAGGGGTCCGCCTGCATCAAAAGCTTGGCCTCGCGTGAGGTCGTGACGCCCTGCACCGGAAGGAGCTTCGGTTCGGCACCGGTCAGCCGTGCAAGGCGGGTGGTAAGCTGGGTGGCATGCGTCTGGACCGATGGGTCGCCCATGCCTCCAAGCGTCTGGACGACATATTTGGCCTGGGCGCTCTTTTGGGGATGGATATTTTCCACCATCTTGAAAATCGTCTGGCTCCAGCTCGACACACCGATGATCTCGCCGGGCGCAAGTGTCACCTCCAGAAGGTGAGCGGCAGCTTCACCGATCCGGGCCATGATGGCTCCATCCCGGTCCTCGGTGCATTCGACGACGACCGCTTCGGGGAGACCGTACTTCTCGCGCAGCCCCGCTTCGAGTTCGCTGTAGGTGCCGACGGGCGGAATGACGCTTGTGCGCACGATATCTTCCGCTTCGGCTCGCTTCAGCATTCGCGAGACGGTTGCCTGCGATAGACGAAGGTGCTGCGCGATCTCCGCCTGCCGCTTCCCTTCAATGTGGTACATCTGGGCAACTCTTGAGATGAGGCGGAGTTCGTTAAGGCGAGCCATCGTTGATCCCGAGGTGAATTTTTATTCACCTTTAGCCGGAGTTGCGCGCAACGTCGAGCGGGCCAGCGCATCATTCCACCTATTCAGGAGGGCCGTATCGTCGATATCTTCCGGCTCGATGACTTCAGTATTTCTCGGAAGTGTCGCGATGGCATCCAGACCCGGCCACAGGCCGATGGAAAGGCCTGCAAGATAAGCGGCTCCGAGCGCCGACGCCTCCGGTGCCTCGCACTGGATGATGGCGCGTCTTACCAGGTTCGACACGCACTGCATGAGAAAGCGGTTTCGGCTCGGTCCGCCGTCCACGTAAAGTGTGCCGAGTTCGCCGCCGCTTTGCGTCCGCATCGCCGTGATCACGTCGTAAACCTGGAAGGCGATCGAGTCGGTGACCGAACGGGCCATCTGCGCACGGGTGGTGCTGAAATTGATCTGTGAGAAGAGCGCGCGCGCATCGGAATTCCAGTAGGGTGCGCCCAGCCCGACGAAGGCGGGCACGAAACCCGGACCTCCCGGTTCTGCGGTTGCCGCAAGGTCGACCAGGGCAGCAACATCCGGGAGGCCGAGGATGTCCGCCATCCAGGGCAGGCTCGCAGCGCAAACGAGGATATTGCCTTCGAAGGCGAAGGTTGGCTGTCCCGCGATGCGCCAGGCGATCGTTGTGGTGATGCCGTTGCGCGGCGCGATGAAGCGCGGCAGGGTCGTCATGACGGAAGACCCCGTTCCGAAGGTCGCCTTGCCATCGCCCGGCTTGAAGGCTCCATGGCCGAACAAGGCCGCGTGGCTGTCGCCGATGGCCGACCTGATCGGTGTACCGTCTGGAACGCCGGCAAGACCCCGTGTGGCTCCAAAGTCGGCGGAACTATCGAGTATTTCGGGAAGAAGCCGGATATCGACCCCGAAAATCGCGCCCAGTTCCTCGCTCCAGGCTTGAGCTTCGAGGTCGAGCAACTGGCTTCGCGCTGCATTCGAGGCATCGCACACATGCTTGCGGCCGCCGGTAAGGCAATGAATGAGCCAGCTATCGATCGTTCCAATACGGACCTTTCGCCCATGTGCGACCCGCTCGAGAAGCCACCGGAACTTCGGACCCGGAAACATCGGATCGAGAGGAAGGCCGGTCAGCGCTTCGACACGCTCCGAATGCCCGGCGGCGATGAGACGCTCACAATCCGGCGCGGTGCGCCTGCATTGCCAGCTGAGCACTGGTCCCAGCGCCTTGCCTGTTTGCGCATCCCAAACAGTGACGGATTCGCGCTGGTTGGAAATCGCGATGGCTTCGATCGCCGTGCCAGGCGCAGCTTCCAGGCATAAAGCGATCGCCTCGCAGACGGATGCATGAATCCGTTCCGGGTCCTGTTCGACCCAGCCGGGCTGCGGATAGGAGATTCCGACTGGCGCCGAGCCTCTGGCAATGATCTCGCCACGCTCTGAAACCAGCACCGCCTTGGAATTGGTGGTTCCCTGGTCGATCGCCAGAATGGCCCGCATTTGCATCCTCCACCAGAACACGATGCCGAAAAGTGTGAGTGGCTCTCGGACGACGTCGTGCTCTGCTTCTTGATTTGATTCAGATTTTAGGCCGTTTCGACCTAAAATCATCCGGTTCTAATTACACGGCCGGGGCGCTATCCGTCCCAGCTCGAATGCGCGGCGTTGGTCTACTTGCGCTTCATAAGCGCTTGTGCGGCGTCCGCAATGGCTGATGGAGCCATGCCGAATTCATCGAGCAGGAATTCGGCTGAGCCGGTGGGCGCGTAGATGCCGGGAACGCCGAGGCGGGTCATCGGAACCGGGGCGTTGTCGACGACAACCTCGGCCACGGCCGATCCCAGCCCGCCAAAAATCGAATGCTCTTCCGCCGTCACGATCGCACCAGTTTCCCTGGCGGCCGCAATGACGGCATTCTCGTCGATCGGACGGACCGTAGCGAGATTGAGCACTCTCGCCCTTATGCCGCGTTGGGCAAGAATGTCGGCGGCTTTCATCATGCGATGGGTCAGCGTGCCGTTTGCGATGAGCGTGACATCGGAGCCTTCCCGCAGGAGATTGGCTTTTCCAAGTTCGAACTTGTGGCCCTCCGGCAGGAGGTCGGGCACGCCGACGCGTGACAGGCGCAGGAAACAGGGGCCGTTATAGCTAGCTGCCCATTCCACCGCGGCCGCCGTTTCGATGCGGTCGCAGGGCGCAATCACGGGCAGGTTGGGCAGAACGCGAGTCCAGGCGAAATCCTCGATCGAGTGATGTGTCGGACCAAGCTCGCCATAGGCCATTCCCGACGAAATGCCGACGAGCTTGACGTTGGCGTTCGAGTAGGAAATGTCGGCCTTGATCTGCTCGAGCGATCTGCCTGTCAGGAACGGCGAAGCGCCGCAGACATAGGGAAGTCGTCCGCCATTGGCCAGCCCCGCTCCGACGCCGACCATGTTCTGTTCGGCGATGCCGACATTGACCATACGGTCGGGAAACTTGGACTTGAAGCCGCCGAGCTTCGAGGATCCGACCGAATCGTTGCAGACTGCCACAATCGTCTCATTTTCGGCGGCGAGGCGCTCGAGCGTCGATGCGAAGGCGTCTCGGCAGTCATGGAGCTTGGGTGCATTTACAGGCGCGTTCATTAGAGTGCCTCCGACAATTCTGCCAATGCGACTTCGTATTGTTCCTTGTTCGGAACCTTATGGTGCCAGTCGACACGGTCCTGCATGAAAGAGATTCCATGTCCCTTGTTGGTATGGGCCACGATGCAATGGGGGCGGTCGCTTCGGTATTCGAGTGCCGGGACGACCTCATGCATATTGTTGCCGTCGATTTCGCTAACATCCCAGCCGAACGCTTCGAGCTTCGGGCGAAGCGGCGCGATGTCGTTCGTATCCGAAAGTGCCGCCCCCTGCTGGAACCGGTTATGGTCGACAATCAGGGTGAGGTTGTCCAGGCGGAACTGCGCCGCCGCCATGATCGCTTCCCAATTGGAGCCTTCCTGCATCTCGCCGTCGCCGGTGATCACATAGGTATGGTAGCGGGCGCCCGATAGTTTGGCGGCCTTGGCCATACCGACCGCGACCGGCAGGCCATGTCCCAATGGACCGGTATTGGTTTCGACGCCTGGAACCTTGTTGCAATTTGGATGGCCATTGAGCCGCGAATGCGGCTTCAGGAACGTCGAGATTTCGTCCTCGGGAATGAAGCCGCGTTTCGCCAGGGTGACATAGAGCGCGCATGCGGTATGTCCCTTCGAAAGCACGAACCTGTCCCGATCTGGATGTTTCGGTTGATCCGGCCAAACACGCAGCACGCGGAAATACAGCGCGGTCAGGAGATCGATCACGGACATCTCGCCGCCGATATGTCCGGCGCCTGCCTCATAGACTGCCTGGAGGTCTCGCAGACGTATCTGACGAGCAACACGTTTAAGTTCGGAAGGCTCCATCGTTTCCTCGTGTGAATAAATATTCAAGCATTTATATTTTTGCACAGGAAGACGCTTAGTCAAGCCCCTGTAAGCGACATGGCGCCAAATCAGAGGGAAAAGACTCGGTTGACAGCATCAAAACAGCTTGGTAATGAATTTTCCAGCATGTGTGAATAAATATTCCCACTTGAAAACGATCGGCCGGATATTGGCCGCTGACCCTAAGCTCCAGGGAGGAATGATGGTGGCGATCGACGTCAATGAACAGAGCCGTCCGTCCGCGACATGGCTGAGCAAGCTCACCGGCGCTACCGGGCCGCTCGTGGGATTGCTCGCGCTTTGCGTGTTCCTGAGTTTTAGCACCGATGCGTTTCTCTCGCTTCGCAACGGCCTCAACATTCTCGACCAGATCACCGTGCTTGGGATCATGGCCGTGGGCATGACGTTCGTCATTCTAATCGGCGGCATCGACCTTTCGGTTGGTTCGGTCCTTGCGCTCGCCATGATGGTCATGGGCTGGACGGCGAATGTCGCCGGCCTGCCGCTTGTCGCCGGGATCGCGGTTGCGCTCGTCGCCTCTGCGGTAAGCGGACTGATCGTCGGACTTCTCGTGACCCTGTTCAGGGTTCCGGCCTTTATTGCGACGCTTGCGATGATGTCGGCCGCGCGCGGCGTTGCGAACATGATCACGGATGGGCAGCAGATCGTCGGATTTCCCGACTGGTTCATGATGCTTGCGATCGATCGCCATTTCGGCGTGCTGACCGCGACCGTCTTCCTGATGCTGGCGGTTGTCGCCGTAGCCTGGGTATTCCTTCACTTCCGCTCCGAGGGACGCATGCTCTACGCCGTAGGCGGCAATCCGGAAGTTGCGCGTCTCGCCGGCATCAATGTCCAGCTCGTGACGATCGCCGTCTATGTCGCAAGTGCGGTGCTTGCAGGTCTCGCCGGTATCGTGTTGGCGGCCCGCCTCGACTCGGTTCAGCCGTCGAGCGGCTTCGGATACGAACTCGACACGATCGCGGCCGTCGTCATCGGGGGAACCTCCCTGTCCGGCGGCTCCGGCGGTATCGGCGGCACGCTTATCGGCGTCCTGATCATCGGCGTTCTGCGCAACGGTCTCAATCTGCTCAACGTCTCGCCGTTCCTGCAGCAGGTCATCATCGGCATTGTCATCGTGCTTGCGGTCGGTGCGGAAACGATCCGCAGACGGCGGGCCTGACATTCAGGTCCGCGTTCGGCGGACCTCTACCAGTTCCTCTCCGAAAGATTTGGAGCGGATCAAATGCCCGAGGGGGAGGATGTACCCAAGGGTTCACCAAAAAGGAGGAAATAAAATGAAATTTGCGCGCATTCTTCTGGCTTCGGCCGCCGTATTGGCGATGTCGCTGGGCTCCGTTCAGGCAAAAGACACCAAGAAAATCGGCCTGGCAGTCGCAAACCTGCAGGCAAACTTCTTCAACCAGATCAAGCAGTCCGTCGAGGATGAAGCCAAGAAGCGCGGCATCCAGGTGGTCACCGTGGATGCCAAGGGCGACGGCCCCACCCAGGTCAATCAGATCCAGGATCTGCTCACCCAGAATATCGATGCCCTGATCTATATTCCGGCCGGCGCGGCAGCGGCGAGCGTTCCCGTCAAGCTTGCCAAGAATGCCGGCATTCCAGTCGTCAACGTTGACCGCAATGCCGATGGCGCCCCCGGCGACACCTTCCTCGCCACGGATTCCGTCGCATCCGCCAAGGCCGTTTGCGACTACATCTTCAAGCAGGCCGGCGGCAAGGGCAAGATGGTCATCATCCATGGCCAGAAGGGCACGACGCCGGAAGTCGACCGCAGCAAGGGTTGCGCCGAATCGCTGAAGGCAAATCCCGGCGTGAAGGTGGTCGCCGAGCAGTATTCCAACATGTGGGCCCAGGACGAGGGCTTCCAGATCATGCAGAACATGTTGCAGGCGAACCCGGACGTATCGATCGTGTTCGCTCAGGCCGATGCGCTTGCACTCGGCGCCGCGCAGGCGATCAAGGTGGCAAACCCGTCACAGAAGATCGTCGTTGGCGGCTTCGATGGCGATACGGCTGCGTTGGAAGCACTCAGCAAGGGTGTCTTCGACGTGACCGCGACACAGCAGACCCAGAAGATGGGCCGCGATGCGGTTGCCAATGCCGTCAAGCTCGTCGCCGGCGAAAAGGTGCCTGCCGTGCAGCTCATGGACGCCACGCTGACGACCAAGGAAAACGTGGCGGGCTTCATCGCCAACCATCCGTAATCGTGTCAAAATCTTGAGGAGGTGTGCCGTGACTGAGCCCGTTCTTTCCCTGAGGAGCATATCCAAGCGCTATGGGCCGCTTCAGGTGTTGAAGAATGTCAGCCTGGATGTCTATCCGGGCGAGGTGGTGGCACTTCTTGGCGAAAACGGCGCCGGCAAGTCGACATTGTCCGGCATCATAGCCGGGTCTCGCACGCCCTCCGAGGGAACAATGACTTGGCTGGGGCAGCCCTATGCCCCGGCCACTCCGCGCGAGGCCATCGACAAGGGTGTCGTCCTGATCCATCAGGAATTGCAGCTGCTGCCGCATCTTTCGATCGCCGAAAATGTCTTCATCGGGCGGTGGCCGATGAAGAATGGCGCCATTGATCGCCCCCAGATGGTCCGGCGCGCGCAGGAACAGCTCGCCCGCCTCAATCTGCATATCCCTGCGACGCGCAAGGTCGCCGGCCTGTCGACGGCCAACCAGCAGCTCATCGAAATCGCCAAGGCACTGGCGCTCAATGCCAAGCTGCTGATCCTCGACGAACCAACCGCCGCGCTCGGCGGAGCGGAGACCGAGGCTTTGTTCGAGCAGGTGAGAAAGCTCCGCTCGGAGGGCGTCGGCATCATCTACATCTCGCACCGCATGGAGGAGATCAGGCAGATCACCGACCGCATCGTCGTTCTGCGCGACGGCGAGCGCGTCCAGGAATTTGCCGACAGTGCCACACCTGTCCGCACGATCGTCGAAAGCATGGTCGGCCGCTCGCTTGACCGGATGTTTCCGGCTCTTCGCGAGCCGACGGATCGCGTGGTGCTGCAGGTCAACGGCCTCACCTCTCCCGACAACTCCTTTCGGGATGTGACGTTCGATGTTCGTGCCGGCGAGATTCTAGGCATTGCTGGACTGGTCGGTGCCGGCCGCACGGAGCTTGTCCGCGCCATTGCCGGCGCCGATCCGATCAGTGCCGGTTCGATCAAGCTCGAAGGAAAGGAGCTCAAGCTCCGCGACCCGGCGGATGCGATCGCAAAGGGCATCGTAATGGTGCCCGAAGATCGCAAGGAACAGGGCCTCGTCGTCGGTCATCGCATCAGCGAGAACATCGTCTACGCCAATCTTGATAAGCTCGGGGGGCGCTGGATCACATCGCGCGTCAAGCGCGTCTTTGCCGAAAAGGCAGTGGCAAAGTTCGGCGTCAAGGGCCGCGCCGAGCAATATGCTTCCGATCTGTCGGGCGGCAATCAGCAAAAGGTCGTCATTGCAAAGTGGCTGATGCGCGATCCCAAGGTCGTCGTCCTCGATGAGCCGACCCGGGGCATCGATGTCGGCGCTCGAGCCAGCATCTACGACATCATCGTGAATCTGGCGAAACAGGGTGTGGCGGTCATTGTCGTCAGCTCCGATCTGGAGGAGGTACTCGGCGTATCGAACCGCATTCTCGTGCTGGCCCAGGGCAAGCAGGCAGGTATTTTGAACCGTGACGAAGCAAACGATGTCTCGGTCATGGAACTCGCGACAATCTAGACAAACAGAAAGGAAGAGCGGTGTCCGACATCACTCTGAATGCCCCGAAGCTTTTCGATCTCAAGGGACAGGTTGCCATCGTGACCGGAGCCGGAAGCGGGATCGGGCAGCGCATCGCAATCGGCCTTGCGCAGTGCGGCGCCGATGTCGCACTTCTTGACCGCCGCTCCGACGATGGTTTGGCGAACACGGCTTCGCATATCGCAGCTGCCGGCCGCTGCTCTATCCAGATCGCGGCCGACGTCACCAGGAAATCTTCTCTGGAGGAAGCGGTCGCCCGCACGGAGGCGGAACTCGGTCCCCTAATGCTTGCCGTCAACGCGGCCGGCATCGCCAACGCCAATCCTGCGGAGGAGATGGAAGAAGACCAGTACCAGACATTGATGGATATCAACCTGAAGGGCGTTTTTCTGTCCTGCCAGGCAGAGGCACGCGCCATGCTGAAACATGGGCGCGGATCGATCGTCAACATCGCCTCCATGTCGGGTGTGATCGTCAATCGGGGTCTGAGCCAGGCGCATTACAATGCTTCCAAGGCGGGCGTGATCCACATGTCGAAGTCGCTGGCGATGGAGTGGGTCGGCCGCGGTATTCGCGTCAACACCATCTCGCCGGGATATACCGCGACGCCGATGAATACGCGCCCCGAAATGGTTCATCAGACGAAACTCTTCGAGGAGCAGACACCGATGCAGCGCATGGCAACGGTCGATGAAATGGTTGGCCCCGCCGTCTTCCTGCTGTCCAATGCCGCAAGTTTCGTGACGGGCGTCGATCTGCTCGTCGATGGCGGCTTCTGCTGCTGGTGATGTGATGAAGAAACTGATCGCCGGCAACTGGAAAATGAACGGTCTCGCTTCCTCGCTGGCTGAGATCGAGGCGCTGAAGGGAATAGTGGGCGAGGCGGCGTGCGACATCGTTGTCTGCCCGCCCTTCACGCTGATCGAGAAGGCGGTCGTGCGCACCGAAGGCTCGGCGATTGCCGTCGGCGCACAGGATTGCCATGCGCAGGCCTCGGGTGCCTACACTGGAGACGTTTCCGCCGAGATGCTCGCCGAAATCGGCGCGCGGTTCGCCATCCTTGGACATTCCGAACGCCGCTCTGCCTACAAGGAAATGGATACCGCCATCGCTGGCAAGGCTGTCGCGGCCCACGGGGCAGGGCTGGCAAGCATCATTTGCGTCGGCGAGACACGCGAAGAACGCGCCGAGGGAAGGGCGCTCGACGTCGTCCGTGCTCAGCTTGAAGCATCCATCCCCAACACCGCAACCAGTAGGAACACGACGATCGCCTACGAGCCGGTATGGGCGATCGGAACCGGATTGGTTCCGACCCTCGAGCAGATCGAGGAAATGCATTCTGCCATCCGGCAGATGCTCGAACAGCGTTTGGGTGAGGATGGGCAGCGTGTCAGGATTCTCTACGGCGGTTCGGTCAAGGCGCAGAACGCAAAGGCGATCTTCGGCGTTTCCAACGTCGATGGCGCTCTCGTCGGAGGGGCATCGCTGAAGGCGTGCGACTTCGCCGGCATCATCCTGGCCGCCGTTTGACGCAGCAAATTACAGGCAGTGCGGCCGGCCCTCCCTCAGAGCCGTCTTCGCCGGCCAATACCGCGAAAGGAATAAAAATGCATCGTTTCGAAAACAGGACCGTCGTCATCACCGGCGCAAGCCGCGGCATCGGTGCCGCCATCGCCAAACGGTTTGCGCGCGAGGGTGCCAATCTTGTGGTCTCCGCCAACGAGGATTCCGTCCATGCGGTTGCCGAACAAATCAAGGCTGACGGCGGAAGGGCGATTTCGTTCGTCGGCGACGTGACGGACAAGGCCAGCGTGAAGGGGCTTTACGACGCAGCCGAGACCGCGTTCGGCGCCATCGATGTTTCCATCCAAAATGCCGGCGTCATTACCATTGCCCGCATCGAGGACATGACCGAAGGCGAATGGGACAAGGTCATGGCAGTCAACACCAAGGGTGTTTTCCTCTGCGCTCAGGAAGCGATTGCCCGCATGCGCAAGCATGGGCGGGGTGGCCGGATCATCAATACCGCCTCAGGCCAGGCTCGTGACGGCTTCATCTACACGCCGCATTACGCGGCGTCGAAGATGGGCGTCGTTGGCATTACCCAGAGCCTCGCAAAGGAAGTCGCGACTGAGGGCATTACCGTGAATGCCTTTTGTCCCGGCATCATCGAAACCGACATGTGGGCCTATAACGACCAGGCATGGGGCAAACTCTTGGGCAACTACGGCCCCGGCGAGCTTATGAAGGAATGGGTCGAGGGCATTCCGATGAAGCGGGCCGGATCTGGTGAGGATGTTGCGGGCCTCGTTACTTTTCTTGCCAGTGACGATGCCGCCTATATCACCGGCCAGACGATCAATGTCGATGGCGGGTTGATCATGTCGTAGTTCGACAATGAGAAACGGTGCGTTCATGGGGCGGATCGGATTCTCGGCAATTCGGCGATCAAAGCCTCTTGCGGAATGAGGCAGTGATCCCTTATCTTTCACTTGTTCTCAGGGCGGGGTGTAATTCCCCACCGGCGGTATCGAGGCAACTCGGAGCCCGCGAGCGCCTTCCGAGCTTTCGGAAGGGTCAGCAGATCCGGTGAGATGCCGGAGCCGACGGTCATAGTCCGGATGGAAGAGAGCAACGCAGGGGACGCCGCTTTGTGGTGGCGTTCACATGCTTGTTCGCCCAAGGGAAAATGGTGGCTCTGACAGGCCATGCACGCCGTTTCGAACGGCAACCCTTGAAAGGCAGGAAATGGCAATTTCGAAAATTGAAGATGCGATCGCTGCAATTGCGCGGGGCGAGATCGTGGTTGTTGTCGATGATCGCGACCGCGAAAACGAAGGCGATCTCGTGATCGCTGCCGAAGCAGTCACGCCACAGGCGATCACGTTCATGATGAACCATGCCCGCGGTCTCATCTGTGTTCCGATGGAAGGCGAAAGGCTCGACGAGCTCGATATCCCGCTGATGGTGCCGCGCAATACCGAAGTGCTGAAGACCGCTTTTACTGTCTCGGTGGATTATATTCCGGAAACCACGACCGGAATATCCGCCGCCGACAGGGCGGCAACGGTGCAAGCGCTTGTCAGGCATGGCTCGCGTCCAGAGGAATTTGCCCGGCCCGGCCATATCTTTCCGCTTCGCGCGCATCCAAATGGTGTTCTGTCACGCCCCGGCCATACCGAAGCGGCCGTGGATCTTGCCCGGCTCGCTGGCCTTGCGCCTTCCGGCGTCATCTGCGAAGTGGCAAACGACGATGGCACTATGGCCCGTCTTCCGGAACTTGAGGTCTTCGCCGAACGGCATGGGCTCCATCTGATCACGATCGAAGATCTGATAGCCTACCGATTGTCAAACAGGCCCGAAAAGGCGGCCTGATCGTTCAAAGGCGTCCCATCGTGCTGGATGGGACGCCTTGTGCCGGTGAAAAAATCAGCGCGAAAATCAGCACCGGGATTTTCACCGGCAACGATGGGATGGAAGCCGCAGACGGCGCTCGACAGTCAGTGAACTGCGGCAAGGTTGTTGGAGTTCCCGTCCATGGAAGCAGGAGCATTGACCATCGCAGTGGCGAGCCGGCGGAAATTGACGATACCTACGGGCTGGCCTGAGGACGATACGACAGTGACGTCGCCATCGGGAGCCGAGGCAAGCATGCGCACGGCGTCCTCGATCGTGGACCCGACGGGAATCGTCAACTGTGAAGATACGCCGCCCCCGCGCCACGGTTCCATGATCGCTTCCACCTGCACGACACGGCCCCTGTTCACCTCCTTGACGAAGTTCGAAACATAATCGTCGGCAGGCCGCAGGACGATGTCCTGGCTGCTTCCCTGCTGAATAATCTCGCCGTCCCGTAGAATGGCGATCTGATCCCCCAGGCGCAGCGCCTCGTCGAGGTCGTGAGTGATGAAGACGATCGTCTTCTTGATTTCGCTCTGGATGTCGAGGAGAACGGATTGCATGTCCATTCGGATGAGCGGGTCGAGCGCCGAATAGGCTTCGTCCATGAGCAGCACGGGGGCGTCGTTGGAGAGGGCGCGCGCAAGCCCGACACGCTGCTGCATGCCGCCGGACAGCTGATTGGGGTATTTTTGTTCGAACCCCTTCAGTCCCACGCGCTCCAGCCACTTCATTGCGACTTCGACGGCCTTGGCACGCAGCATACCTTGTACCTCAAGACCAAAGACGGTGTTGTCGAGGACATTGCGATGCGGAAGAAGCGCGAACTTCTGGAATACCATCGCGGTCTGATGTCTGCGGAAGTTGCGCAGTTCGGTGTCGTTCATTTTCACGACGTCGATACCGTCGACGAGGACTTCGCCGGCAGTCGGATCGATCAGCCGGTTTATATGACGAATGAGCGTCGACTTGCCGGAGCCGGAAAGCCCCATGATGACCTGAATGCAGCCGGACGGGATTTCGATGTTGATGTCCCTCAAGCCGAGCACATGTCCGTGTGTATGGTTGAGTTCGGCCTTTGTCATACCCTTCCGGACAGTATCGACATAGGCGGAGGGATTGGGACCGAAGATCTTGTAGAGGCTGCGGATTTTGATGCCGCCGAAACGCTGATCAGCCATGGACGGTCTCCCGGTGCCTCTGGAGCCTCTTGCCGTATGCCTGGCTTACCCGGTCGAAGATGATGGCGATGCCGACAATGGCAAGACCATTGAAGATTCCCAGCGTGAAATATTGGTTCGCAATGGCCTTGAGCACCGGCTGGCCGAGCCCTTGAACGCCGATCATCGATGCGACGACGACCATTGCCAATGCCATCATGATCGTTTGATTGATGCCGGCCATAATCGTGGGCAAGGCAAGAGGCAACTGGACCTTGAACAGCTTTTGGGCATTGGATGTGCCAAAGGCATCTGCCGCCTCCAGGACATCCTTATCCACCAGGCGTATTCCAAGATCGGTCAATCTTATCATCGGTGGTATCGCATAGATGACGACGGCGATGAGGCCAGGCACCTTTCCGATCCCGAGCAGCATGACGACAGGAATGAGATAGACGAAGCTCGGCATGGTTTGCATGACGTCGAGGATCGGATTGATGATCTTTTGAATCCTGTCGGAGCGGGACATAACGATGCCGATCGGCAGGCCGATGGCGATCGAAAGCACGGTGCAGACGAAGATCATGGAGACCGTGCGCATCGTGTCTTCCCACATATCGAAATAGCCGATCAGCAGGAGGGTTACGAGACAGCCGAGGACGATCTTGAGACTGCGGCTCGCCAGCCAGGCGATCAGCATGATCAGCGCGGTGATGATGGGCCAGGGCGTCTGCGTCATGAAGCGCTCGGACGCGATCAGGAAATGCTGCAGGGGCGAAAAGAAGTTTTCGATCTGGTCGCCATAGGCACGCGTGAAGGCGCGAAAGCTGTCGTCGATGGCTTTTTTCAGATTCCGAAGCGCATCGTCATTCATGTGAGGAAATTTGTAAAACCATTCCATTCGGTTCCCCTTTTTCCATCAAAGAAGCCGTGTCAGGTCTTTTTGATTTCTTTCGGCAAGTGGGCTGCGGTGCGCTCACGCACACCGCAGACGACCACGGTCAAAGGGCGGCTTCGATCTTCTTGGCCGCATCCGGCGAGACCCACTTCGTCCAGATGTCTTTATTTTCCTTCAGGAAGTGCTTGGCGCCGTCTTCGCCGTTTGCCTGGTTGTCCGTCATCCAGGCCATCAGCTTATTGACGGTCTCGTTGCTCCAGGCGCGCTTCTTCAGATAGTCCATGACTTCGGGGCCGGCCTTCTCGGAGAAGGTCTTGGCGACAAGCGTGACGACATGGTCGGTCGGCCAAGCATTCGGCTTCGGATCGGCGCAGTCCGCCACGGTATTGCAGCGCTTCCACTCTGCCGCATCGGCCGGCACGCCTGCCTCCAGCTTCACCATCGCATATTTGCCGAGCAAGGCCGTTGGTGCCCAGTAATAGCCGACCCAGCCCTCTTTCCGTTCGTAGGCTTTTGCAATCGAACCATCGAGACCCGCTGCCGAACCTGTGTCGACCAGAGTGAAGCCCGCCTTTTCGGCATTGAAGGCCTTGTAGAGCTGAGAGGTGACGACCGTACCGCCCCAGCCCTGAGGACCATTGAAAATAGCACCTTTCTTAGGATCTTCAGGATCAGGAAAGAGCTCCGGGTGCTTCAGCATGTCCGGAATGGTCTTGATATCCGGATGGGCGTCGGCGAGGTATTTCGGAATCCACCAGCCCTGAACACCCCCGTCCGGAAGGGATGTGCCTGCAATGACGAGGCGGCCTTCCGCAGTACCCTTTTTGACGACATCAGGCAGCAGGTCGATCCAGGCTTCCGGCGCGATGTCCGGCTGCCCCTTCTCGGCCATCGAAGTGATGGTCGGGACCGTGTCGCCAACGGTAATCTCCGCGTCGCAGCCATAACCTTCGTGCAGGATGATCTTGTCAAGGTTCGAAAGGACCTCTGCGCTTTGCCAGTTCATGCTGGCGATGGTGACGCTGCCGCATTCGGCGGCGCTTGCATAGGAAGCTCCACCCAAAAGGCCGAATGTTATGCAGGTCGATGCCAATAGCTTTTTCATTATCGTTCCCTTTGTTTAGCGGCCTATCTTTGTTTAAGGGAGCGGGGTGCCGCGAAGCCCGCCCTTACGGTTGTCAGGATTTCCCTCCCATGCTCACCGATTTCCTGAGCGCCGCGGTCAGGCCGTGTCGCACCGCGGCATCGAAGCCGGAGGCGCGCATTTCCTCGATCGCCGCCCCTG
>JBCNPI010000124.1:0-15393 GCA_039593415.1 Rhizobium sp.
CCGAAGCGCTGAAGGCGAGCGTTCCGATCGTAGCACTTGTGCAGGAGGTCGAGCGCGATCAGATGGATCGGAACGCATTCCAGGAGCTCGACCATATCGCGCTCTTCCAATCCTGCACGAAATGGGTGCGCAGGGTCATGGTCCCGGAGCGAATCGAGGACTATGTTGATGCCGCCTTCACTGCTGCTGCCTCTGGTCGACCCGGGCCGGTTGCGTTGCTGTTGCCAGCCGATCTGCTGCGCTCGGAGCTTACCGTCCAAGCGCCATCACGATCTCTGAATCTCGGTCACTGGCCGCTTGATCGGTCGTGCCCTGATCGCGCGAGTTTGCAAAGGGCAGCGGAGTTGATCGCAAATGCCCACAATCCCGTTGTAATCGCGGGTGGCGGTGTCCTTAGCAGCGATGCCTGCCATGAACTCGCCGCGTTGCAGGATCTGGCTGCACTCCCAATTTTGACCACCAATATGGGCAAGGGCGCGGCTAATGAATATCATCCGCTTTCTGCCGGCGTCCTAGGATCACTCGTGGGGCCGCGGTCACTCGGCCGCCATACGGCGCCCCTGGTCGGTGACGCAGACCTTGTCATTCTGATTGGAACGCGAACCAATCAGAATGGCACGGATAGTTGGCGGCAAATTCCTGCTGGTGTTCAGGTGATCCACATCGATGTCGACCCTCAGGAGATCGGGCGCAATTATCAAGCACTGCGCCTGGTCGGGGATGCGCGTGAGACGCTCAGAGAGCTTGTTAATGCCCTGAACGGGCAAGATTTATCCCGACGTCGGGACCAACGGGCTGCTATTACCGACCGCATAGCCGAGTGCTGGCGGCGGTTCGATGAGGAGCGGCATCAGCTCATGCATGCTGCTGCGACACCGATCCGCCCGGAACGCATCATGGCAGAACTGCAGGCGTCATTGACACCGCAGACGACCGTCGTTGCGGATGCAAGCTATTCATCGATGTGGGTCGTCGGCCAATTGCGATCACTTACTTCAGGAATGCGGTTCCTGACGCCGCGCGGTCTTGCGGGGCTGGGATGGGGCCTGCCTCTGGCTCTTGGCGCAAAGGCAGCGAGGCCCGAGCATCCGGTGGTCGCCATCATTGGCGACGGCGGGTTCGCCCACAGCTGGGCGGAGATGGAAACCATGGTTCGCTCCGATCTTCCCATAACCATCATCCTTCTCAACAACGGTATCCTCGGTTTCCAGCGGGATGCCGAGACCGTCAAGTTCGGGCGCTTCACGTCGGCGTGCCATTTTGCACCTGTCGATCATTTGCAGATCGCCCAAGCCTGCGGATGCCCGGCAGTGCGCGTTGAGGATCCAGCCGAGCTCACGGCTCATCTGCAGGGTGGACTGGCAGGCAAGGGGCCGCTGTTTATCGAGGTCATGACAGATCCTGAGGCTCATCCCGCTTTGTCCTTGTTTGCCGGCTTGGATGAGGCTGCATGATGCCAGAGCCGTCTCGCATCGCCGTCGTGACGGGAGGGACGAGCGGTATCGGATTGGCTACGGCGCGAAAGCTATTGGCGGCGGGGCATTGCGTCGCCGTCTTCAGTCACAGCGTTAAAACTGTGGCTGATGCAACTACCGTGCTGTCCGCGGAGTTCGGATCTGGACGGGTCCTGGGCCGAGTGGTCGATCTGTCGGATCCTGTGGCTGTTGCCCATTTCTTCGAAGAGCTCTCATCCAGCTGGGGAGATGCCGAAATTCTCGTCTGCAACGCCGGGATATCGCCCAAGGGCCTTGCTGGCCCTCGGCAGTTCGAGGATATCGGGCTAGAGGAATGGAACGAAGTGCTGGCCGTTAATCTGACCGGCACCATGTTATGTTGTCAGGCAGTCCTCAGGGGAATGCGACAGGCGGGATTCGGCCGCATCATTTTAATCGGATCGCTCGCTGGGCGCACACGCCCTCGCATCGCCGGTGGTGCTTACGCAGCCAGCAAGGCAGCGCTGGCCGGTCTGATGCGAACGCTTGTCGGGCCGTGTGGTCCTTTCGGTATAACCGTTAATCTCGTGGCGCCCGGCAGGATCTTGACGCCCCTGACTGGCGATCCCAATACGCCAGCCAATCGGGACGCGGTTGCACGCATTCCTTCCGCCAGATTGGGAACGCCGGAGGACATCGCCGCTGCCGTTGCCTTCCTGGCGTCGGAGGAAGCGGGCTTCGTTAATGGGGCTATCCTCGATATCAACGGGGGCGAATATGCGCCAGCCTAGAGCCCTATCACGGTCCGGCGCGTCCAATTTCAAGCACTCCGATGCGGCAGTGAAGCTCGAAGTGGCGGCCTGCAACGAAGTCATTATTTGGACCTCCGATGCAGAGCTGTTTCTGCCGTTTAGCTATATTCTGAAGACGGAAGGCTTTGTCCCCTCTCTGGCTTGCACCGCCAACGATGTTCTGACTTCCTGCGCGAAGCGCTTGCCGTGCGCAATCCTTTTCGATTGCACCCACGAAACCCAGGATGCCGTTTCCATATGTGGCGAAATCAGGCGCTCCACCACACATGACAACGAGGTGCCTCTCATTGCGATCTTGCGAGGTGAAGCGCAGCCGCTTCATCTGGCCTTGCTGCAAGCCGGTGTTGATGACTGCCTGCTCAGGCCGCTTTCACCGGAGAAGTTGCTGGCATCTCTCAGGCAGGTGACGGGACAGGCCATAGAAACGGCCAACTCAAAAATGATTGCCTCGCCCGCCTTTGCTGAGCTGGAAGTCGACGTCGACAGTCGGCGAATACATTGCAATGGTCGCGACTTTGCGCTGCCACCCATCGAGTTCAATATTCTGCGTCATCTGATGAAGAGGGAGGGACAGCTCTGCAGCCGTTCCGAACTGATTGCTTCGGCTTGGCCGGCTTCCGCCGAAGTCACGCCGCGAACGGTGGATGTTCACATTGGCCGCTTGCGCAAGGCGCTGGGAGAGTTGCCCGGATGTGGCGCTGCCATTCGCACCGTCCATGCAGCGGGCTATGTGTTCAAGTCACGGGGCGTGCGAAAGTTATAGTCAGGCAAGCGAATAAGGCTGCCTTGCTCGTCGTTTCCAATTTTACTGCAATTTTTAATTCATTATGATTCGGCCGCTGTGGTGAACCGTCACCGCGCCTGAAAGCTCCGTAGCTTCTCGAAAATCTCCGGCGCGATCTCAAACTGGCGGGCCTTGCCGCGCCCCATGGAATTCTTCACGAAGGTCTCCGTCAGGATCCCGCGCTTCACCAGAGGCTCGATTGTCTCCGTCACGCCCATGCGCGTGAGCTTCGTAATTTCGACTATATTTGAGATAGTTAGTGCTTGGTGCGCTTGGTTCATGATGTAAAGAACACTCATCATGCCGACCTGTTTCAGCCGGGATTGCGGTGTCTCGTCCTCCTGCGGATTATCCATGATCTCATGCAGGATGAAGACTGCAAACGAAAGACTGTGCCACTGCGTGGTTAGGGTACTTGTCATCTTTTTAACTGCATCATATAAGTAAGTATAAATTATCAACGACGCCTGATTCGCCGTCGGACGGATCGTTGGATATCGCCACATCGAAGGATCATGCTGATGAAACGCCTTCTGGTTGGAATAATCTTCGCCATTACCGGCTGCATTCCTTTATATCTCATTTCCGAGCGGTATGCGCGCGCCGATGATTGGGGATGCCAGGTTATCCTGTGCCTTTCCAATCCGGGTGGACCTACACAATATGCCGCCTGCCGTCCGCCGATCAGCAAGCTCTGGCGGGAGCTTGCCAAGGGGCATTCGTTTCCCACCTGCAGCGGTGTCGGCTTCCGGGCATCACGTCCTGGTTACGAGCCCTATTTCTGCAGTGACAGCTATCGCCTGACGACACGCTATGGCGAGCGCGGTCAACAGGAGACCTGCGTTTTGCGAACCCTTTCCAAGGTTGACGGCGGCTATTGTGCCTCCGGTCGTGACGGCAGCGCTAGAGACGATGGGCTGGTGGTATCGGCGCGCTGGCAGCGGGATGGCCGGTACCTACAGTGCATGGGTTATCCGACGGCGCGGCCGAATGTGCGATCCGAGCCTCATTATGTCGATGTGACCATCGACGGCGTTGGAAGCCAACGGGTGTGGTACTGATCATGGCGGTCTCCTTCACCGATCTTGCCCAGACCTGTGCGCCGGCGATTTCGATCGAAACGCTTGCAGCGATCGTCAGTCTCGAAAGCCAATTCCAGCCTTTTGATGTTCGGGTGCGAGGAAGTTCATCTCTTCATCAACAGCCAAAGAACAAAGCCGAAGCGGTCGAAACCGCAACAGTGCTGATGGCGGAACATAAAGATGTCCAACTAGGGCTTGGCGGTATTAGCATCGTCGAATTGCGCAAGTTTGATCTCAGCATCGCGGATGCCTTCGATCCATGCCTCAACCTCAAGGCAACGGCGACACTGCTCGATGGTTACTATCGTTTGGCCCTGCGCGCCGGCGCGACATTGCAACAGGCTGAGCGCGTGATGCTGCAATCCTACTATGGGCGCTCCGATCCATCGGTCGGAAAGATGGCCCAGTATGACGATCAGGTCCAAAGCGAGGCCAAACGGCTTTCGAAGACGCTGTCCACCATAGCGATAGGGCAGAATGTCGAGCGGCCGACAGTTCCCCAACTCCAGACCAATGATCCGTCCTTGAACGGTGAGCAAAAGCCCTTGCCCGAACGGTCGGCGAAACCGCCGTCTTGGGATGTCTTCCATGCGGCGCGGCAGTCATCTGCGCTGGTCTTCCAAAGTGATCAACCGGAGCAGTCTGAATGATGTCGAGGATCAATATTCGTGCAGTTGGCGTCACCGTTGCGATGGCAACTGTCCTTTCGATCGCCATGATCGAGCCAGCCTTCGCGCAGAGCGCCGGCGGGATCGAGACGGTTCTGCAGAATATCGTCACCTTACTCACCGGCAACGTCGCCAAGCTCTTGGCAACGATCGCCGTCATCATCGTCGGTATCGCCTGGATGTTCGGCTATCTCGATCTTCGCAAGGCCGCCTATGTCGTACTTGGTATCGGCATTCTCTTTGGCGCCTCACAGATCGTCAGCACGATTTCCGGGGGTTGAGATCATGGTGGAGAAGGCTTCGCCTGAGGAAGATACCCTGTTCTTGGCCTGCACCCGGCCAGCGATGATCGCCGGGGTGACGATGGAGGCTATGGGCGTCAACATTATACTGACGACGATCCTCTACATTGTTGCTGGCTCGATTGCCTATGGGCTTGTCGGTGTGGTCTTTCATTTCGTTTTTCGCTCCCTCGTCAAGCATGACCACAACATGTTCCGTATTCTGCTGGCCTGGATCGAAACCCATGGTCGTTCGCGCAACGGCGCCTATTGGCGTGGTGCTTCGCTGACACCGTTGAGGCTAGTGCGACACTATGACGAAAGGGACCTTGGCCATGCTTAATGTGTCCCGTCTCAAATCCCGTGAACTCGAGCCGGAAACCTTCATTCCCTATGTGCGGCACGTGGACGAGACCATGATCGCACTCGATTCCAGGGTGTTGCTAGCGATGATCGCTTTGGAGGGCGTATCGTTCGAGACGATCGATGCTATTGATCTGAACAGTCTTCTGCGCGATCTCAACACGCTCTACCGCAACATTGCGGACGAGCGTCTGGCAATCTGGACTCACCTCATCCGCCGGCGCGACAACACTTATCCTGACGGCGAGTTCCCCAATTCCTTCTCGGCAACGTTGAATAGCAAGTATCGCGAACGGATGGTGAGCGAAGACCTGTTTCGCAACGATCTCTATCTCACCCTGCTTTGGCATCCCGGACGCGATCCGGCCGAGCGGCTTGCAAATCTGCTGTCACGGCTTCGCAAGGCCCAACGAGCCGCCGTCGAGCTCGATGAGGACAGCCTAAAGCATCTACGGGACAAGGTAACCGATGTTACCGCGGGACTGAGACGCTTTGCGCCGCGCGTGCTGTCGCTCTACGACCAAAACGGCATCTTGTTTTCCGAACCGTGCGAGGTGCTGCATCAGTTGATCGGCGGCCGCCGAGAACCCATCCCATTGACGGAAGGCAGGATCTCCTCGGCAATCTATTCCGATCGCTTGATCTTCGGGCGCGAGACAGTCGAGATCCGCGATGAAGGGACAAGCCGTTATGCGGGCATGTTCGGTTTCAAGGAATATCCGGCGAGAACCCGCGTCGGTATGCTGGACGGCATCCTGACGGCACCTTTCGAACTGATCCTCACGCAGTCCTTCGCGTTCAGGTCCAAAACCGATGCCCGCACCATCATGGGCCGCAAGCAGAACCAAATGGTCAGTGCGGTCGACAAGGCAGCCTCCCAGATTGAAGAGCTTGATGCGGCAATGGACGAGCTGGAATCGAACCGTTTCGTGCTCGGCGAACACCACCTGACCCTCGGGGTCTTTGCTTCATCTGTCAAAGACCTTGCTGACAATCTTGCGAAGGCGCGCTCGCATCTGACCAATGGTGGCGCTGTCGTGGCGCGTGAGGATCTAGGGCTCGAAGCTGCATGGTGGGCACAATTGCCCGGTAATTTTCGGTATCGGGCCCGTTCCGGTGCAATCACCTCGCGGAATTTTGCAGCACTTTCTCCGTTTCATTCCTACCCCATGGGTAAGAAGGACGGCAACGAATGGGGACCAGCCGTCGCCATGCTGAAGACGGCGTCGGGCTCGCCGTTCTATTTCAATTTTCACTATGGCGATCTCGGCAACACCTTCGTCTGCGGTCCGTCGGGTGCTGGTAAGACCGTACTTCTCAATTTCATGCTCTCGCAACTCGAGAAGCATGGCCCGCACACGGTCTTCTTCGACAAGGATCGCGGCGCCGACCTGTTCGTCCGGGCTGCCGGCGGCACCTATTTGCCGCTGAAGAATGGGCTTCCGACCGGATGTGCACCGCTGAAAGCCTTAGAGCTGACACCGGAGAACAAGATTTTCCTGGCACGATTCATCGCCAAGCTAGCCGGTAAGGCAGCGCGTGATTTTTCGGTCGGCGATGTCAGCGATATCGCGCTGGCGATCGATGGTCTTGCCGATCTGCCGAAAGATCAGCGCACGATTGGCGCTTTGCGCACCTTTCTCAACAATACCGATCCTGAAGGGATCGCAGCGCGCCTGCGTCGGTGGGAAAGAGGCGGACCGCTTGGCTGGGTCTTCGACAACGAGGCCGATGAGATCGGTATCGGCGCCAAATTTCTCGGCTACGATATGACCGATTTTCTCGACAATGAGGAAATCCGTAATCCCTTGATGGCTTATCTTTTCTACCGGGTCGAACAGTTGATCGATGGCCGACGGATCATCATCGTTATCGACGAGTTCTGGAAGGCGTTGCAGGACGAGAGCTTTCTTGATCTTGCCCAGAATAAGCTCAAGACCATTCGCAAGCAGAACGGCTTGATGCTCTTTGCCACGCAAAGCCCGCGAGACGCTATCAACTCGCCGATCGCGCATACAATCATCGAGCAGTGCCCAACACAGGTTTTCCTGCCGAATTCCCGCGGTGATCGAGACGACTATGTCGGCGGCTTCAAGCTCACCGAACGCGAATTCGAGCTGGTTGCCCGCGAGCTCTCCCCCGAAAGCCGGCGCTTTATCGTTAAACAGGGTCACAACAGCGTTGTCGCCGAGCTCAATCTCAACGGTTTCGGCGATGAGCTCGCAATCCTCTCCGGGCGAACGGCAAACGTGGAACTTGCCGAGGCGATCCGGGCGGAGCTCGGCGATGACCGGGACGAATGGTTGCGGATATTCCAACAGACAAGGAGTGCAAGCTGATGGCGCAGAGCAGAATGATTCCCATGACAGCGATAGTACTGTTCCTTTCTTCGTACGCCGCCGACGCGCAGGGTATCCCGGTGACCGACCAGACGGCGATCGCCAAACAGATCGAAAGCATAACTCAATTGAAGTCGCAGCTTGATGCGCTGAACCAGCAACTCCAGCAGGCCCAGCAGCTCTACGGCTCGCTAAACAAGCTGACCAATATGGCCGACGTGGCCAGCCTGTTGAACGATCCGGCGATCCGCAAGGCATTGCCAGGGGACTTTTCTACCGTCGAAAACCTGCTCAAGGGCTCAGGTTCAGGCACGCTTGGCGATGCCGCCTCCAAGTTCTTGACCGACAATTCGACCTACAAAACGAACGCTAACGACTTTTATGCTCAGGAACTGTCGCGTCTTCAGAACAAGAATGCAGGGCAGATGAGCCTCGGCCAGCAGATCTACGATACCGCGACCAAGCGGATCGAGGGGATTGATCAATTACGCCGGCAAATCTCTTCGGCGAGTGACGCCAAGGACATCGCCGATCTGCACGCGCGGCTGCAGGCCGAAACGGCCTTTCTCCAAACCGATATGCTCAGGATGCAGGGTTTGCAGATGGTGCAGCAGGCCCAGGTTCAAGTCGATGAACAGCGCAAGGCCGAGGATTGGCGCAAGCGCATGGATACGATGGGAGCGGCCCTTCAATGAAGTTTCTTGTTCTCTTTGCACTCGGTGTCTCCTTGTTCGGCTGCTCGGGGCAGCCGGAGCGTACCTATTCGGTCGACGAACTGATTGCCAACCAGACGCTGCTGTCGGATCTCATCGCCAAATGCAAAAGCAATCCCGGCGAGTTGCGAGCGACGCCGAATTGCGTGAATGCCGAGGCGGCGGATTGGAAGTCCCGCCTGGAACGCATGGGCAAAGCACTCGGAGGCTGAGGCATGTATCAGATCTTCGCCTTCGTCGATGGGCAGTTCAAGGCGCCGCTGGAGAATTTCATATCGTCAGGTACGTCGAATATTGCCAGCTGGGTCACCGGGCCATTGACGGCGGCGTTGACGCTTTATGTCATCCTCTACGGCTTCCTGATCCTACGTGGATCAGTCCACGAACCGATCATGGATTTCGCCTTTCGGGCAATGAAGCTTGCCATCATCCTGACGCTCGTCACGAATGCTGGCGAGTACCAGACTTATGTCGGCAGTGTCTTCTTCGACACCTTGCCCAAGGAGATCTCACAGGCGTTGAACTCCGGCACGATACCAAGCGCCTCGACCTTCGACAGCCTCTTGGATAAAGGTCAAAAATGCGCGCATGAGATCTGGTCGCGCGCCTCATGGGGAGTCGACATCGTCACCGGCTTCGGTGGCATGCTGGTCATCTTGGCAAGTTTCGTGGTTGCCGCGATCGGTTATATCGTCTCGCTCTATGCCCGTCTCGCGTTGGCGATCGTGCTCGCCATCGGCCCGATTTTCATAGCGCTCGCCATGTTCCGCTCGACACGCCGCTTTACCGAGGCCTGGATCGGGCAACTCGCCAACTTCGTGATCCTGCAGGTACTGGTCGTGGCGGTTGGCTCGCTACTCATTACCTGTATCGATTCCACCTTCACCATGATCGAGAGCTACAGCGACGTACTCATGCGACCCGTCGCGCTCGGCGCCATTTGCCTTGCCTCCCTCTACGTTTTTTACCAGCTTCCAGGCATCGCCTCGGCACTTGCGGCGGGTGGGGCGTCGCTCACCTACGGCTATGGGGCGGCACGCGACGCCCATGAAGGTACGCTTGCCAGAGGTGCTACCTACATGGCGCGAGCGACTGGCCGGGGTGCCCGTGCCGTTGGCCGAAGCTTTCGTTCCGACAGAACTGGCTGATTTGGAACTTCAATCAAACAACAAGATGGTTCACGATGATCCGAATATTCGTGCTTTTTTGCGTGGCATCAACGCTCGGCGGCTGTGCGTCCCATTCCTATCCCCTACCTAAATGCGACGGCTATTCGCGCCGGCCGCTCAATCGCGCCATGTGGCAATGGGACAGCGATAGTCGGTCCACCCCGCAACCGCCTCACTCTTCACCGGCACAGTCCGGTGGCAAGCCGCCGGCCTACGTCGAGGAAAAGCCGCACGTCGTCCCCGCCGCCTTCGTGCATTTTGATGTCGGCCACTCCTATCGCCGATGCGGAGAGCCGAGGTGATGGTGACGACGGACGGTCTCAAGGATTATTTCGATAAGGCCCGGCGCTTCGATCAGGATCGCATGATCCAGATGGAACGTTCGGCTCGGATTGCCTGGTTCGTAGCCATCGGAGCCGGCATTCTTGCGGCGATTTCGACCGTCGCAGTCGCGGGTTTGACACCGCTAAAGACGGTCGAGCCTTTTGTCGTGAGGGTCGACAATACCACCGGTATTGTCGATGTCGTATCGGCACTCACGTCGACTGCTGGCACCTACGACGAAGCGGTGACTAAATATTTCGCCGCCCGCTATGTTCGTGCCCGCGAGAGTTATGTCTGGAGCGAGGCGGAGGAGAATTTTCGCACGGTCTCGCTGCTCTCAACAGCGCCGGAACAGACCCGCTTTGCCGCGATTTATCGCGGCGGTAATCCGGATTCCCCGCAAAATATCTACGGTCGCGGTGCCACATCGCGGATCAACATCGTTTCGATCTCGCTGATCAACGCCAATGTACTGTCTGTTCGTTATATGCGTACCATTACCCGCGGTGACGAGACGCATACGACCCATTGGGTGGCAACGCTTACCTTCTCCTATGTGAATGCTCCAATGTCCTCGACCGATCGGCTGATAAATCCGCTCGGCTTCGCTGTCAGCGACTATCGATCCGATCCGGAGGCCATCAATTGAAACATCTGAAACATCATTGTTTGATCGCATTGCTCCTGACTGCTAGCTCGTCATCGGCAGCCCTTGCGCTGGAAACGCCGCGTGGCGCATCCCAGGACAGTCGGGTCCGCTTCGTCGACTATCAGCCATACAATATCACCAGGATCGTGGGTTCGCTGCGTTCCTCCGTCCAGGTGGAGTTTGCCGCCGAGGAGGAAATCGCCCACGTGGCGCTTGGTAACACGGTCGCCTGGGAAGTGGCGCCGGCCGGCAATATCCTCTTCCTGAAGGCGCGAGAGAACCAGCCGGTCACGAACATCTCCGTGGTCACGACACGTCGTGATGGTTCGACGCGCAGTTACCAGATGGAGTTGACGGTCCGAGATGGTCCGGTTGCCGCCGGCCAGGACACTTACTTCTATGTCAAATATCGCTATCCGGCCGATGATGCGGAACGCCGTCGTCAAGAGGCCCTCGCGCGAGCCAAGGCTGCCCAAGCTGGACAAGCCGACACAGTCCTGGCTTTGCACGAGCAATATGGACCGCGCAATTGGCGTTATTCGGCGCAGGGATCATGGGCCTTGGAACCGAACGCTGTTTATGACAACGGCAAGATCACGACCATCGCCTTCACCGGCAATCAGGAAATCCCCGCAATCTATATGGAAAACTCCGACGGCACCGAGAGCCTGGTACCTAAGTCGGTTGCCGGTGATCTCGTGCTCGTTCATGCGATCGGCCGCAAATTCATTCTGCGGCGGGGAGGAGACGTGCTCTGCATCTTCAACGAAGCCTACGATCCGACGGGCATCGATCCCAACACCAATACGACATCGCCTTCGGTGGAGCGCGTCATGAAAGCGCGAACAGCTGGTTCAGCAACAGGAGGAGCCCATGGCGGATGAGGCAGAAGACCGGATCCCAGGTGAGCGCGCCGAGACGGATGTCAACCCGCGGACTGAGGCCAGTCCATTCCTGAAGCGCGGTGCGGTGGTTCTAGCGATGGTCGCTTTTGTTGGGTTTTCGCTGTGGTCGATGCGTGACCGGCAAAGGACTGAGACGAAAGAGCCCGACCATGTCGTTATTCGCCAGACGGCTGACTTCGAGCCGGCGAAGGAAGAGGTAAAACCGGCTCCACCGCTTCCCGAGGTGCTGCTACCGACGCCCATGCCAAAGGGGCAGGTCACACCTGCCGAGGACACTTTGTTGGACTCCGCCCGCCGTGCGCCTGTCATGGCCTATAATGGACAGCAGTCCTCATCACAACGCCGCGACACAGCAGCTGCCATGCCGCAAGACCCTGGTTCCAATTATCTCCCCGTTCCAGGCGGCCTCGGGGGCGCCCAACCTGAAACCGAGGACCAGCGTTTCAACAGGATGTTGACGCCGACACATCTGGAGGGCTCACGCGCCGGCACGCTCGGCAATCGCGACTTCATTATTGCGATGGGAACTTCCATTCCCTGTGTGCTGGAGACGGCGCTTGCCTCTGACCAGCCGGGCTTCGCCAGCTGCGTCATCAACCGCGATGTTCTCTCTGACAACGGCCGTGTGGTTCTGATGGAGAAAGGAACTCAGATCGTCGGAGAATATCGAGGCGGCTTGAACCGGGGCCAGAAGCGTCTGTTTGTGCTTTGGAACCGGGCAAAGACGCCAAAAGGTGTAATTATTACACTCGCCTCGCCCGCAACCGACGCACTCGGGCGGGCGGGCATGGATGGTTATGTCGACACGCATTGGTGGGAGCGCTTCGGCAGTGCCATCCTGCTCTCCATCGTTGGCGACGCGACGACCTATGTCGGCAACCGGCTACAGGATAGTGACGTTCAAGCGCAGAATACGACGACGGCTGGCCAGCAGGCAGCAGCGATCGCCGTCGAGCAATCCATCAATATTGTGCCGACATTGACAAAGCATCAGGGCGACCTCGTCTCGATCTTTGTCGCCCGCGATCTCGACTTTTCCGACGTCTATAGCCTGCGTGTCACCGAACCCCGCAACAGAATCCTCGATCGGGCGGTATCGGGGGATTCCATGCCTCGATCGACGCTCGTGACGAAGTAGGGCGGAAGATGGCGGAAGCTTCAGATGCTCGTGTCGTGCGTGAATTGCTTTTGCCATTATCTCGCTTCCTGAAGGACACGTCGCTCTATGAGATTGTTGTCAACCGCCCGGGTGAAGTCCTGACCGAGGGAACGCAGGGATGGCAGCGTCATGCACTGCCGGATCTTAGCTTCGAGAAGCTCATGC
The DNA here is from genome assembly GCA_039593415.1 of Rhizobium sp. Lineage (GTDB taxonomy): Bacteria > Pseudomonadota > Alphaproteobacteria > Rhizobiales > Rhizobiaceae > Rhizobium. The sequence continues at coordinate 12,847 of JBCNPI010000124.1, forward strand.
GTCTGGCCCGAGCCATTGCAAGCTATTCGAACCAGGCAATCGACGAAGCCCGGCCGGTCTTATCGGCCTCTTTGCCAGACGAAGAGCGGATTCAAATTGTTGTTCCTCCGGCAACGACCAAGGGCACGGTCAGCATCACGATCAGAAAGCCGCCGTCGGTGACGTTGACGTTGGATGATCTCGAAAGGGGTGGATTATTTTCCAATGTCTCTTCGCCGAACCGTCATGTCGAATCCTCCGATACGAGGTTGGACAACATCCTTAAGGCAGGCAATTACGCAAGGTTTCTGCGTGCGGCGGTTCTTGCGCGCAAGAACATTATCATCTCGGGCGCGACCGGATCGGGCAAGACCACCCTGTCGAAGGCATTGATCCGGCATATCCCGGAGCATGAGCGGGTAATCTCGATCGAAGATACGCCGGAGCTGGTCATCTCGCAGCCCAATCACGTCAGGCTTTTCTATTCGAAAGGCGGGCAGGGGTTGGCGAAAATCAGTGCGAAAGATCTGCTCGAATCGTGCCTCAGGATGCGACCCGATCGCATTCTTTTGCAGGAGCTGCGCGATGGCTCGGCCTTCTACTACATCCGCAATGTCAATTCAGGACACCCTGGATCGATTACAACGGTGCATGCCGATTCTGCGGCGCTGGCATTTGAGCAACTGACGTTGCTCGTAAAAGAGTCGGAAGGTGGTCGTGACCTTGAGCGCAGCGATATTCGTGGTTTGCTCAAGGTCGCGATCGATATCATCGTCCAGTGCAAGCGGATCGACGGGCGGTTTCGGGTGAGCGAGATTTATTTTGAGCCGTGAGCGAGCGGAGAAATGATTAGTTCCTGCATTTTGCTTTGTTCGCTTCAGCCGAGGTTCCTCGTAAACGGAAAGCGGGTCTAACCAGATTTTCTGGTGCTTCATCTTCCTCGGCTTCGGGCGAACCGCCTCGCTCATCGGAAAACTGAGCCGGAAAAATGGCCGATGTGCATGCGAAATTCGGGATACGTGAGCGCTCTCCAGGGCCGCATGCCGTCTTTCGTCGCACGGCCCCGTAGTTGCCCGTGGATTATGGGATGAAAATAGAGAGCATTGGCGTCCAAATATTTGAATTTCCCGGTGGCGAGCCGGTTGGTCGCAGCATCATCAACTTGGCAATGGCGCTTTTAGTGCGTTGTTGAGCGAAAAGGCGATTTCGTCGGTCGCCAGGGGGATTCTAATCGGTTTTCTATATTGACCTCTGTTACTAGCCAATTTTCGATGCGAGACTTGCGGTTTCGATAAGGCTTAGGCCCTACCATTACTCAATTTTCGATATGATCAATCGAATCTAAGCGTTTTTCGATATCATGTCTCAAAAATAATCATTCTTCGATGATGTAACTTGTTTTTCGATGAGGAAGGAAGTCGGCATGACAGCCAATCCCGCAAATCCGGCGGTCTTCCAAGAGCGTATCGTACCATCAGATACGGTTCCCGTTGGGTATGCGGCTCTCGTCCAGAAATACGGGATCGCGGCCCCTGTTCGTCTTCCCTCGTGCGTCGCAAAGGGCTTCATCTATGGTTCCAGGAGAGCACATGAGGATTGGACGATCTTCGACAAGCGCTTCGCTCCAGAGGACAGCTTGCTTGGACATCTGTCTTTCGCACTGAGGCACGAGACGATCGATCTGTTGATCCTAAAAAAGCTATTTCACATCGTCCCGGCAAGTGAGATCGCAGCGCTGATCGAAGCCGAACCGACGAGCAGCGCGACGCGCCGGATCTGGTTTTTTTATGAATGGCTGACAGGTACACGCCTTGACATTCCGGACGCGGAACGGGGGAACTATGTTGAAGCGCTTGACACCGCGAGCTACTTCACATCGTCCCCCGTGAATTCGGCCCGTCACCGCGTGCGAGACAATCTCCTTGGCACACCAGCATTCTGCCCCATATTAAGGCGCACCGAATATCTCGCCGACACCGTTGCCCACCGTTGGGATGCTGAAGCCAAAGAGCTCATCGGAAAGATCGGGAAGGGGATCGTTACGCGCGCGGCAAGCTTCCTGCTTCTGTTGGATAGCCAGGCATCCTACCAGATCGAAGGCGAACGCCCGCCGCGAAGCCGCCTCGAGCGTTGGATGAGGGCTGTTGCCCAAGCGGGAAAGCGGCCGATCACAGTGGACGAACTCGTGCGCCTCCAGCACATTGTCATCGAGGAGAACCGATTCATCAAGCGCGGGCTGCGAGACGCCGGCGGCTTTATTGGCGATCGCGACTGGAACGACGATCCTCTCCCCGAATTCGTTTCAGCCCGGCACGAAGACATTAGCGATCTTCTCGGAGGGATCATAGCCGCAGGAGGCAGGATGGCGGAGAGTGGGGCCGATGCCGTACTTCAAGCCTCGGTCATGGCCTTCGCCTTCGTGTTCGTCCATCCCTTCGAAGACGGAAACGGTCGCCTGCATCGGTACCTAATACACCATGTTCTGTCTGAGCGCGGATATACGCCCGCCGGCATGATCTTTCCCATTTCTTCCGTACTTCTTGAACGCCAGGAGGAGTATGGCGCGCG
>JBCNPI010000125.1:0-15187 GCA_039593415.1 Rhizobium sp.
CAACCGCCGCCTGGAAGATCCGACGCAGCTCGCTGACAGGATTTTCCGTACGGGATTGCGCATGCTCGAACATGAGACTGACGGCACGAAGTTCCGCCTCATCGGCATCGGCGTCACCGATCTTGGCGATGCGGGGCGCGCTGACCCGCCAGATCTTATCGACGTACAGGCCACACGAAGAGCCGCTGCGGAGGCGGCAATGGACAAACTTCGAGAAAAATTCGGCAGCAAGACGGTCGAGACGGGATATACATTTGGCGATAAACGCCATAAATAACAGCAACCTATATAAATATCACCAATCGGTGATATTTTGCTGGGCCGAAGAAAATTACGCCACGCGCGCGATTCCTTACACGAGAAAGCTTGGATTCAAACTTTTTTGGTAAATTTCCATTAGGACTTGGATTCTGTAACTTCCGAACGGCGCGGGTTCGCCGTCGATTGTGTTTTGCGTACGGGTTCCTATGCGTCTATCGGCTGTATCGACCATTTTTCTCGCCTGCCTGACGATATCAGGCTGCGCCGCCCGAGGTGAGCGCGAAGCCGCGCAAGCCGCCCCACCCTCCAAGGAATTGACGGGCTCCATCGCAAAGACCAGCAGACCAACGCCGTCGGTCGAAATCGGTGAGACAGTTTCGCGCGTCGAACGACAGCAGGCTCTCGCCGTCGCAATGCCCACGAATCTGCGTCCCGAGGGGCTCATGCCTTCCGACCAGAGCGACGGCGAGACTCCCGTGCCGCTGCAAAGGCCGCTTGCGATGCTTGCGCCATCAAACCCGATGCCGCGCGCCTTGCGGCAGCAACCGATGCAGATCTATAGCCATCGTTTCCGCGACGCCAAGCCGATCAACTTCGGTGCATCCACTTCGCCCCGGAAGCTCGCTGTGCATGGCGTGGACGTTTCGCGCTGGCAAGGGGAGATCGACTGGGATACGCTGCGTACGCAGGGGGCCAACTTCGTCTACATCAAAGCGACGGATGGCGGCGATCATCTCGATCCGATGTTCAAGAAGAACTGGCGGGCTGCCCAGCAGGCTGGCCTGAAACATGGCGCTTATCATTTCTTCTACTGGTGCCGGACAGCCGGAGAGCAGGCCGACTGGTTCATCCGCAACGTCCCGAAGGAAGCGGGTGCCCTGCCGCCTGTCATCGACGTGGAATGGAACGGTGAATCAAGCTGCAAGCGGCGCCCCTCGCGCGAGCAGGTGCTTGCCAAGATGCAGGTGTTCATGGACAAGCTGGAAAAGCACTACGGCCAGCGCCCGATCGTCTACACCGCGCCGGATTTCTATCGCGACAATCTGAGCGGCGAACTGCTCAACTACCCCTTCTGGCTGCGCTCCGTGGCTCAGCATCCATCAAAGGTCTATCCCGGCCGCAAATGGCTGTTCTGGCAATATTCAGGTTCCGGCGTCTCCCACGGTGTCGACGGTAGGATCGACCTCAATGCCTTCCATGGCAGCGAACAGGACTGGCACAACTGGGTGGCTTCCAGCGCCCGCTGATCTCTTCGGAGTCCAGGGCCTTCAATCATTGCGCCGAAGCGGAGTTTGACCGCTCCGTTTCGGCGATGCCTTATCTGGCCACAGTGAAACAGGCTTGCACTTGGCGCCAACCCGGCATTCCTTTTCGGCAAGCCTTCCTTAAACTTCGAAGCCTAACCTTGGCCACTACGAGTATTGCGTTTTGGTTGTGTCTATGAAGCCGTTTTTGTTGCTTGGGCTCGGGTTGCTGTCAGCCACCGCCCTTTTTCATCCCGCCTTTGCCGGGCCGGATGCCCGAACCTTGCAGATCGTAGTGTCGAAGGATAGGCAATCGCTTTCTGTCTATGACGGCGACAAGGTGATCGCGACCTCGAAGGTTTCGACTGGCAAGCGCGGTCACACGACACCGAGCGGCATTTTCTCCATTCTGGAAAAGAAGGTCTATCACGAGTCCAATCTCTATTCCGCTGCGCCCATGCCCTTCATGCAAAGGCTGACGTGGTCGGGCATAGCGCTGCACGAATCGAATTCGGTTCCGAATTATCCGGCATCTCACGGCTGCGTACGCATGCCAAAAGCCTTTGCCAAGATGCTTTATCAGATGACCGAGCGCGGCGTGCATGTCGTCATCGCTGATCAGCCACTGGTGCCCCAGCCCTTCGAAAACGCGATGCTGTTCCAGCCGCTGGCGGCCCCACCGCCAGCACTATTCTCCGGCATTGAGCTTCGTCCCATGACCGCAAGCTTCCTGCCGCAAGGACAATCGCTGCTGGTTGCGACGAACGATGTGACCTCGATCCAGATACCGAAGGTTCAGGAGATCGTTGCGGCGCCCGCCGATCCCGCGCCCCTCAGCATTCTCATCACACGGCGCGGTCTGCGTGAAAATGTGCGCGACCTCCAGGGCATTCTAAACGGAATGGGGTTCATCACCGGAGCGCCTGACGGCATGCTTGGGCCGGCCACGGTGCAGGCGATCGAAGATTTCAAGAAGGCGCATGACATCAAGATCACGGGCGGCCTCGTCAGTCCCGCACTGATGAAAGCGGTCTACGCCGCCGCCGGCAAGGGCGAGCCGCCGAATGGAGCGATTATGGTTCGCCAGAACTTCAAGCCGCTGTTCGAAGGACCTGCCATCATTGCCGAGCCACAAGAAGCGCTCGGCGTGCATTTCTTCACCGCAAACGCGATCGACCGCATCAGCGGCAAGGCAGACTGGTTCGGGATGACGCTGGAAGAAGACCTGAGCAAGCAAACGAAGAAACGGTACGGCATCACCAGCGTGGAGCAATCGCAATCACTTGACGCCGCTGGCCAGGCACTAGGTCGCATCACCATTCCTGATGATGTCCGCCATCGCATCGAGGATATCCTGACGGCCGGTTCATCGCTGACGATTTCCGACACCGGCCTTGGGCCGGAAACCGGTAGCGAGACCGATTTCATCACCGTCACCAATAACGGCGCCCTCGGGAAAAAGGGCTAAACCAGTTCCACGTCGATCACGCCAGGAGCCGTGCGCAGTGCCGCCGCGATTTCCGGCGTGATGCGATATTTCTCCGGCAGTGCGACCTCCACTTCGCGTAACCCTTCCTCCTTGATGACGATGAAGGAGACGAGGCCATCCCCCTTGGCGTTCAGATGCGCGGCAACCGCCTTCAGCGGACCGGAATCGCGAACATAAACGCGCAGCGCCTTTTGCATCTGCAGCGACTTTTCTTCCAGCGACTGTGCCGTCTGCAGACGCAGGCTGATGCCTTCCGGACGCTCATCCGCCTGGGCCGTTATGACGAAGGATTTGCCGACTTCGAGAACGTCGCGATACTGGTTGAGCGTTTCCGAGAAGAGCACGGCTTCGAATTGCCCCGAAGCATCAGAAAAGACGAAGATGCCCATCTTGTTGCCGGTGCGCGTCTTGCGCTCCTGTTTCGAGATCACCGTGCCGGCCAGGCGGCCGTTGCTCGCGCCCTGCTTTACCGCGGCGGAGAAATCGGCGAAGGATTGTACGCGCATCTTGTCAAGTACGCTCTTGTAGGTATCAAGCGGATGCGCCGTCAGATAGAAGCCGAGCACCTGGAATTCGCGCAGTAGCCGCTCCGAGGCGAGCCATGGCGTATAAGGCGGAAACACGATCTTTTCCGGGCCGGACGCGGCACTTCCGAACATATCATGCTGGCCGCTGCGCTTGTTTTCCTGCGCCACCTGGGCATAGCCCATGATGCGGTCGAGACCTGCGATCAACTGCGCACGGTCGATTTCGAAGCAATCGAAGGCGCCGGCGCAGATCAGGCTTTCCAGGACGCGGCGGTTGATCTGCTTGGGATCGATGCGCAGGCAGAAATCCTCGATGCCGGCAAAGGGCCGGTTGCCGCGTACTTCGACGATATGATCGACAGCGGATTCGCCGACGCCCTTGATGGCCGCCAGCGCATAATAGATGCGGTTGTCACCCGTTTCGAAATGACGGAACGAGGTCTGCACCGAAGGCGCGATGACCTCGATGCCCAGACGCTTGGCATCCTGCCGGAAGTCGTTGACCTTTTCGGTGTTAGACATATCGAGCGTCATCGACGCCGCCAGGAACTCCACTGGATAATGGGCTTTCATATAGGCGGTCTGGTAGGAGACGATGGCGTAGGCTGCGGCGTGCGACTTGTTAAAGCCGTAGTTGGCGAACTTCGCCAGGAGATCGAAGATGACATCGGCCTGCCCCTTCGAAACGTCGTTCTTGATGGCACCGTCCACGAAGCGCTCGCGCTGCTGGTCCATCTCCGCCTTGATCTTCTTACCCATGGCGCGGCGCAGAAGATCGGCCTCGCCGAGCGAATAGCCCGAAAGCACCTGGGCGACCTGCATCACCTGCTCCTGGTAGACGATGACGCCCTGCGTCTCTTTCAGCAGGTAATCGATCTTCGGGTGGATCGACTCGATCTCCTCCTCGCCATGCTTGCGGGCATTATAGACCGGAATGTTCTCCATCGGGCCGGGGCGATAGAGGGCAACCAGCGCGATGATGTCCTCGATGCAGTCCGGGCGCATGCCGATCAGCGCCTTGCGCATGCCCGCACTTTCCACCTGGAACACGCCGACCGTCTCGCCGCGCGAGAGCATATCGTAGCTCGGCCTGTCGTCGAGCGGAATGCTGGCGAGATCGATCGAGATGCCGCGCTTGGCGACGAAATCGACGGCCGTCTTCAGGACCGTCAGTGTCTTCAGGCCGAGGAAGTCGAACTTCACGAGGCCGGCCTGCTCAACCCACTTCATGTTGAACTGGGTGACCGGCATATCGGAGCGCGGATCGCGATACATCGGCACAAGCTTGGAAAGCGGCCGATCGCCGATGACAATGCCGGCGGCATGAGTCGAGGCGTGACGATAAAGACCTTCGATCTTTTGGGCGATATCAAGCAGGCGGGCTACGACCGGCTCCTTGTCGGCCTCCTCCTGCAGGCGCGGCTCCTCCTCGATCGCCTTGCTGAGCGGCGTCGGATTGGCGGGGTTGTTCGGCACCAGCTTGCAGATCTTGTCGACCTGGCCATAGGGCATTTCCAGCACGCGGCCGACGTCACGAAGGGCGGCGCGCGCCTGCAGCGAACCGAAGGTGATGATCTGCGCTACCTGCTCGCGGCCATACTTGGCCTGCACGTAACGGATCACTTCTTCGCGCCGGTCCTGGCAGAAGTCGATATCGAAGTCCGGCATCGAGACGCGTTCCGGGTTGAGAAAGCGCTCGAACAGCAGCGAGAAGCGCAGCGGATCGACGTCGGTGATCGTCAGCGCATAGGCGACCAGCGAGCCCGCACCGGAACCGCGGCCGGGGCCGACCGGGATATCATGGCGCTTGGCCCATTTGATGAAGTCGGCAACGATCAGGAAGTAGCCGGGAAACTTCATGCGTTCGATAACGCTGAGTTCGAACTCCAGCCGATCGCGATATTCCTTCTCTTCGTAGCCAGGCGCCATGCCGAGCGATGCAAGACGCTGATCAAGACCCTCGACCGCTTGAGCCCGCAGCTCGGCCGACTCGGCACGCTCGGCTTCCTCCGCATCGTCGGTGGCGCCGGTAAAGCGCGGCAGGATCGGCTTGCGCGTCTTGAGGATGAAGGAGCAGCGCCGCGCGATCTCGACCGTGTTCTCAAGCGCTTCCGGCAAATTGGCGAAAAGCTTCGCCATCTCGGCGCGGCTCTTGAGATAGTGATCAGGAGTCAGGCGGAACCGGCTATCGTCCGAGACGATGGCATTGTGGGCGACCGCCATCAGCGCATCATGCGCATCATAATCGTCACGCGTCGGGAAAAAGGCTTCGTTGGTGGCCACGAGCGGAATCTCATGCTCGTAAGCCATCGCGATCATCTTCTGCTCGTGGCGACGATCATAGGTGCCATGGCGCTGCAATTCGACGTAAAGCCTGTCGCCGAACTGGCGCTTCAGGGTCAGCAGCCGAGAGCGCGCCTGCGCGGCGTGCCCTTCCTTCAACGCCATATCGACCGGGCCGGTGAGCGCACCGGTAAGCGCGATCATGCCGTCCGTGCCAATCTCATCCAGCCATGAGCTGGTGATGTGAACAGCGCTGTTGCCTTCGCCGCCGAGATAGCCACGGCTGACGAGGTCGACGAGGCGCTCGTAGCCCTGATCCGTGGCAGCGAGCAGAACGATGGACGGCAGTTTTGCCAAAGCCTGCTGCGGCCCACGCTTCTCGCCCTCGCCGCCATCCTGCATATCGATCGATACCTGGCAGCCGATGATCGGCTGCAGCCCCTCATCCATCGCCTTCTGAGAGAATTCGAGGGCAACGAAAAGATTGTTGGTATCGGTGATGGCAATGGCCGGCTGACTATCGCCCACAGCCTTGGCCAATATCTTCTTGAGCGGCAGCGCGCCCTCTAGCAGGGAATAAGCTGAATGAACCCTGAGGTGCACGAATTCCGGCATTTCGCCAATTGACGCCATCACGCCGCTGCCACCTGCTTCGGCCATCTCATACCCTTCCACATGCCCAAATGAATCGGCGGCATTTTCGGCATTGCGGGCTGTAAAGTCCAGAAGTTGCCCCCATCAAACATGGGAACAGCATGTGCATATCGGGATAAATTCACATCGCCATCATGATAAGGGAAAAGCTGGCAACGAACATGACGATGGAGGTGAATGCTGCAACGTCTCGAATAATATCGGTCATTTACGCGCTCCTTACTCGTTATGTTTCTTTTTTGTTCTATTTCTGTTCGGGAGTCAATACACCTATCAATAAATTTCATCGTCCGGTTTTCGGCCTTCCAATAGACGCCGGAATTGCCCAGCGCTATGCAGATCCGAACGGGGAGATCACGATGAAATCACTTGGCTGCACGCTTATGCTTATGTTGACCGCAACGACAGCTCACGCCGAGGATACGATCGCGGCCGGCCGCATCGTTGATGCGGCGATCGGCGACTGGAACAAGGATGGCAAGCCGGATCTCGCCCTTCTGGTGGCGCCCACCCCGGACGATCAGGCCGACAATCCGATCGGCATCTATATCTACCTGCGCGATGACGAACATTCCCTGCTGAAGTTGGCGGCAAGCGCGCCGAACAAGATATGGGGCAGTGTCGCACCGGATGGCATCTATGGTCAGGAACCATCGATCGCCGCTCTGCCGAATGGTTCAATCGCGATCACCTCGCAGAACGATGCCATCGGGCGTGATCGCTGGCATCAAACGCTGACGCTTGCCTATCGCAATAACAACTTCGTGGTTGCCGGCTATACTTACGACTCCCGGGATACGCTCGAACCGGATAACAGTCATAGCTGCGACTACAATGTGCTAACGGGCAAGGTGACGAAGGACGGCAAGACACTGAAGGCCGATGCCAAGACCGTCAGTATCCAGGACTGGCAGGACGATATCGGTCAGAAGGCATGCGGAAACGGCCAATAGCAGTCAATGTTCTCTTTTTGTTCTTTACAAGGCGTCCGACCGATGGCATCGTGCAAGCTCACCAACATTGGAGAGGATCATGCCGGATCTTGCCGAGCTGAACGATTTTATTGTCGTCGCCAAAGTCGAGACCTATGTCGGTGACGGCAAGAGGCTGCCGTCCTGCCGCAGCGGCTCGCATGATATCGGCTATGCGAGCGGCCGCTGGCGGTACCTCGACAGCTATTTCGGCGGCACGGATTTCGCTGGACAGGAACTTGTCTGGCATGACGACCAGCCGGTCTGGGCCATGAATTATTTCGGCCGTATCATCGAACCCGATCTGATCGACGGAACGCGTGCAGGCATGGTCATCAAGGCGGCGCTTCTGCGCCTCTATCTGGATGAAAAACGCTTTCTTGGCGGCTTCGAATTCGAACACACGTTCGGCCGCTATGTCGACCGCAGTAGCGGAACGTGCAACCACTTCAACGGCCATGAGGCTATCATGGTCAAGGACCGTAAGGCCTATGAGCTGGATTATCGCGGTGGCCTGATCGTTCCCTGACGGGAACGATCAAAACTCGACCACCTTGCCGTCGCTCAGGGTGACACGGCGATCCATGCGGGCGGCGAGTTCGTGATTGTGGGTGGCGATCAACGCGGCAAGGCCCGACTGGCGCACCAGAGCCTCGAGTGCATCGAAGACGTAATGCGCGGTATCCGGATCGAGATTGCCGGTGGGCTCATCCGCCAGCAGCACCAGCGGCGCATTGGCAACGGCACGGGCGATCGCGACACGCTGCTGCTCGCCGCCGGACAATTCGGCGGGGCGATGATCGGCGCGATGACCGATGCGCATGTAGTCGAGAAGCTGAGAAGCGCGCTCGCTCGCATCTTTACGCGAGAGCCCGGAAATAAGCTGCGGCATCATGATATTCTCGAGAGCCGAGAATTCCGGAAGCAGATGATGGAATTGATAGACGAAGCCGATCTCGCTGCGGCGTACGGCCGTGCGCCTGTCGTCGGACAAGCCTTCGCAAGCCTGGCCATTGACGAGCACCTCGCCGCCATCAGGATGCTCAAGCAGTCCGGCCACATGCAGCAGCGTCGATTTGCCGGTCCCTGACGGTGCGACCAGCGCAACGATCTCGCCGCTGCGCAGCGCGAAATCTGCTCCCTTCAGGATTGATAGCTGCGTCTCGCCCTGCCCGTAATGACGCTCCACGCCGGAGAGCTGGAGAACCACGTTCCGTTTCATCAAATGCGGATTCCTTATTCGTAGCGGAGCGCCTGCACTGGATCGAGCCGCGAGGCGCGCCAGGCCGGAAAGATAGTCGCAAGGAAGGAAAGCGTAAGCGCCATCACGATAACCGAGATGGTTTCACCAAGATTCATCTGGGCCGGCAATTTGCTGAGGAAGTAAACTTCAGGATTGAAGATAACCGTGCCCGAGATCCAGGAGAAGAACTGGCGGATGGACTCGATATTCAGGCAGACCAGCACACCGAGTATCACGCCAGCAAGCGTGCCGACGACACCGATCGCTGCGCCCGTCATGAAGAAGATGCGCATGATTGCGCCCGATGTCGCGCCCATGGTGCGCAGAATGGCGATATCGCTGCCCTTGTCCTTCACCAGCATGATCAGGCCCGAAATGATGTTCAGCGCAGCGACAAGAACGATCAGCGTCAAGATCATGAACATCGTGTTGCGCTCGACCTGCAAAGCCGAGAAGAAGGTGGCGTTAACCTGGCGCCAGTCGGTCAGGAAGATTTGCCGCCCGGCCGCCTCCTCGATCTTCGGCCGCAATTGATCCACATCATCGGGATTGGTGATGAAGAGTTCGATCTTCTCGACGATGCCTTCGGCATTGAAAAAGACCTGCGCCTCCTCCAGCGGCATGAAGACCACGGAGGAATCATATTCCGACATGCCGACTTCGAATATCCCCGAGATCGTGTATGCCTTGACGCGTGGGTTGACGCCGAAAGGCGTGACGTCACCATCCGGCGCGGTAAGCGTGATCTGGTCGCCGACCGTCAAACCGAGCTGTCGCGCGAGGCGACTGCCCACAAGAACACCCTGTCCGGAAGCGAAGCCGACCATGTCGCCGGAAACGATGTGATCGGAGACCGATTTCAGCTTGGTGAGATCTTCGGAGCGGATGCCGCGCACCAGTGCGCCAGTACCTGAGCCGCCGCGGCCAGAGGCCAGCGTCTCGCCCTCGACCAGCGGCAGAGCCATGGTGACGCCCGGAACGGCCGAAAACTTCTTTGCCAGATCAGCATAATCATTAAGCGGCGAATCAATCGGCTGTACAACTACATGGCCGTTGAAGCCGAGAATTTGCTTGAAGAGCTCAGCACGGAAACCGTTCATGACGGCCATGACGATGATCAGCGCCGCAACGCCCAGCATGATGCCGACCAGCGAGAAGCCGGCGATGACCGAGATCGAGGCTTCCTTGCGACGGGAGCGAAGATAGCGCCACGCCACAAGCCGTTCGAAACCGGAGAACGGGCGAGACGATGGGCCGGCCTTGAACGAATTTTCCTGCTGTTCCACTGCCGCGCTCACCGCCATTCACCTTTCATCCTTCAGTATCGCGAATCAGCCTGCCAGCCGGTTGATCGCTGCCTCGATCGTCATCGTCTCGCGAGCACCGCTCTTGCGGTCCTTGACTTCCACTTCGCCGCTCGCGATCGAACGCGGGCCGGCGATGATCTGCACGGGCACGCCGATCAGATCGGCCGTCGCGAATTTCGTTCCGGCGCGCTCGTCGCGATCGTCGTACAGCACGTCCTTTCCGGCCTTGGACAGTGCGGCGTAGACAGTTTCGCAAGCCTGGTCACAGGCTTGGTCGCCAGCCTTCATGTTGATCACCACGACATCAAACGGTGCGACCGATTCCGGCCAGATGATTCCATTCTCATCATGCGATGCTTCGATGATGGCGGGAACAAGGCGTGTCGGGCCGATACCGTAAGATCCCATGTGGACAGCATGTTCCTTGCCGTCGGGACCCTGCACCTTCGCGCCCATCGGTTCGGAATATTTCGTGCCGAAATAGAAGATGTGACCGACCTCGATGCCGCGCGCAGACAGGCGATCGCCTTCGGGAATGGCATTGAAGGCGGCTTCATCATGCATTTCAGAGGTGGCGGCATAGACCGAGGTCCACTTGTCGAAGATGCTCTTGAGGCCTGCGAAATCATCGAAATTCGTGTCTTCTCCGGGAATCTCGAAATTGACGAAATCCTTGTGACAGAAGACCTCAGACTCGCCGGTATCGGCGAGAATGATGAATTCGTGGCTGAGATTACCGCCGATCGGGCCGGTATCGGCACGCATCGGGATCGCCCTGAGACCAAGGCGGCTGAAGGTGCGCAAATAGGCTGCGAACATCTTATTGTAAGAATGAACGGCGTCCTCCTGCGTCAAATCGAAGGAATAAGCATCCTTCATCATGAATTCGCGGGAGCGCATCGTGCCGAAACGCGGACGGATCTCGTCGCGGAACTTCAGCTGAATATGATAGAGGTTCAGCGGCAAGTCCTTGTAAGACTTGATATAGGACCGGAAGATATCGGTGACCATCTCCTCGTTGGTCGGACCATAGAGCATGGGCCGATCCTGCCTGTCCTTGATGCGCAGCATCTCCTTGCCATAAGCGTCATAACGGCCGCTTTCCTGCCAAAGCTCAGCCGACTGCAGCGTCGGCATCAACAACTCAATGGCGCCGGAGCGGTTCTGCTCTTCGCGGATGATCTTGTTGACCTTGTCCAGCACGCGCTTGCCCAATGGCAGCCACGAATAGATACCCTGCGACTGCTGGCGGATCATGCCGGTGCGCAGCATAAGCCGATGGGAAACAATTTCAGCCTCTTTAGGATTTTCCTTCAGAATGGGCATGAAGTAACGAGACAGACGCATGACGCTTGTTCCAGACGGTTTGAGATTCCACTCCCTGCGGAATCGTTAGCAAATTATGTACTGGAGGCAGTTCATAACTGCTTCGGCGCTGGAAGGAAACCCGCATTCTTCAATAGAAGAATTTGATAAAAGCCTGAGAATACAGGGGATAGAGACTATTTTCGATCTTTCGAAAAAGCGCACGTTTATAAGGATTTACGACGGAAATTCGCCAACAGAAAAATTCTGCGCGACTGTAGCAAAAAAGCAAAAAAAAGGATGACAAAGCTCAATGTTTGAGCTAATTTTAGCTCACAAAAGAGGCAGGAAGGCTAAATTCTTGCCGTTTCGCGGTCAAGTCTTGGGAGGATCAGATCTTAGGCGCGCTCGTTCGCAGCCCCGGTAACGGATAAGGATCACGCGATACTTTAAAACAAGGCTTATAGCCTTGTTTTTTTTTGCTTTCTCAGCTCAGCCTCGACGGCCCGCGGACTTTTCCGAAATACTTGGTTCGTGCTTCTGCTGAAATAATATACACAAGCTGTAAATTCTTTGCGCCACGCTGATGACAAGCGTGTGACGAATTGATGGCGCTCGCAAGGCACCCGCATTCCAGGCACCTTTCATCTACAATGGATTACTTGTAGCTTGGGACGATCTGCGGAATGGAATCTATACTCAGTCCGAAATAACGCGAGGCGATATACCAGGCGCCATAGATCAGGGCCGCCACCAGCGTCGTAACAAGAACCACCCGCCAGGCGCGAAATTTCGTTGGCGCGCTTTCGACAGTGCCAAGGATGACATCCTGATCCTCGGCCTGGGTTCGCAGGCCGAACGGCAGAACGGCGAAAAGCGTAATCCACCAGATGACGAAATAAACGGCGAAACCGGCGGCGATCTGCTGTGCCATTGAACTCCCCTCGAGGCCTGTCTCAGCGCCTCTTCCTCTTCCAGGCTGCTTATAGGGGCAAAGCAGTCGTCTTTCAAAGCTCCAATGAGCGCTTTAGTGTCACACTTGCTCGAGTTCGATGAGCGTGCCGAAGAAATCCTTCGGATGCAGGAAGAGCACCGGCTTGCCATGCGCACCGATCTTCGGATCGCCATTGCCGAGCACGCGCGCCCCCTTGGCGACCAGCTGATCGCGCACCGCGAGGATATCGGCAACCTCGTAGCAGATATGGTGCATGCCCCCATCCGGATTCTTTGCGAGGAAGGAGGTTATGGGCGAGGTTTCCCCCAGCGGCTCCAGCAATTCGACCTTAGTGTTCGGCAGCTCGACAAAAACGGCTGTAACGCCGTGTTCCGGCAATGCCTGCGGATCGGACACCGTAGCACCGAGCGTTTCACGGTAGGCCCTGGAAGCCGCCGCGATATCCGGCACGGCTATCGCGATGTGATTGATACGTCCCAGCACCGCATTCCCCTCCCCGATCGGGCCGCTAACCTCAATTGCCCGTGCGCGTGACGAACGCGGTTACGACCGGTTTCTTTCCCCAACCTTGGTTGGCAGTGGCACGCACGGCACGGCGAACGGCCTCCTGCAACATGTCCAGATCCTTGCGGCGGGCCCGGGGTATGCTCTCAACGGCGCTGACAACGGCATCGAAGAGCGCATCTTCCATGTCCTCACCCTCATCATCATAGGCCGGCAGACCGACCGCCACGAGATCGGGATCGCCGACGATGTCGTAGCGGGCATCCAGCACGACGTTGACGGCGACGTGGCCGACATAAGCCAGCTTCTTACGCTCGCCGATACCCATTTCGTCGAAATCGCCGATCAATATGCCGTCCTTGAAGATGCGCCCATGCGGCGCCTCGCCAATGACCTCGACCGGACCGGGGGCGAGGCGCAACACATCGCCATTGCGTACGCGCGGCACGGTGGCAATACCGCTCTGTTCGGCCAATTCCTTATGCGCGGTCAGATGCGTTGCCTCGCCATGCACCGGCACGACGACCTTCGGGCGCGTCCACTCATACATCTTCTGCAGCTCGTTGCGCCTGGGATGGCCGGAAACATGCACGAGCGCCTCGGCATCCGTCACGACATGGACGCCCTGCTCGACCAGGCCGTTCTTGATATCCTGGATCGCCTTCTCATTGCCCGGAATGGCGCGCGAGGAGAAGACGACGATATCGCCAGCGGCCAATGCGACATTGCGCATCTCATCGCGGGCAAGCTTGGCGAGAGCTGCGCGCGGCTCGCCCTGGCTGCCGGTTAGGATGACCACGACCTTATCGCGCGGGATATAGCCATATTCATCTTCGGCGATGAACGGCTTGATGCCTTCCATGAGGCCGATATCGCGGGAGACATCGACGACGCGCTTCAGCGAGCTACCGAGCAGCAGCACTTCGCGGCCAGCCGCTTCGGCGGCCTCCGCGACGGTGCGGATACGGCCGACATTCGACGAGAAGGTAGTGATCGCCACCCTGCCCTCGGCATCCTCGATGATCTTGCGCAGGCTTTCGGAGACATCCTTCTCCGAAGGCGAGACGCCATCGCGCAGCGCATTGGTGGAATCGCACATCAGCGCCAGCACGCCCTCTTCGCCGAGCTGACGGAAACGGGTCTCGTCGGTCAGCGGGCCGAGCGAGGGCTCGTGGTCAATCTTCCAGTCGCCCGTATGCACGACATTGCCGAGCGGCGTGCGGATCATCAGCGACATCGGCTCGGGGATCGAGTGGTTGACGGCCACACCCTCCACCTCGAAGGGACCGACATTAATGCGGTCGCCGGCCTTAAAGAGCGTCACCGGGATCTCGCCTATCGACTTTTCATAATCGCGCTTGGCTTCGAGGAGACCGGCGGTAAAGGCGGAGGCATAGATCGGAACATTAAGCCCCGGCCAAAGATCGTTCAGCGCACCATAGTGATCTTCGTGTGCATGGGTGATGATGATGCCTTTGAGATTCTTGCGCTCTTTGGCGAGGAAACGGATATCGGGCAAGACGAGATCGACGCCAGGCAGATCCGGACCCGGAAAAGTGACGCCGCAATCGACCATGATCCACTGGCGCTGCTCCGCCGGGCCATAGCCGTAGAGGGCGAGATTCATGCCGATTTCGCCGACGCCTCCGAGGGGCAGAAACACCAGTTCGTCTTGTTTCGCCATGTGGTCCCTACCCATCAACTAAAGAAAACGTCGCCCGCAGCGATCGGCATGATCCTGCCGTCCTCGGTCTCGAGCATCAACAAGCCATTATCATCGATTCCCGAGAAATGGCCCGAAATCGAGCGATCCGGCAAGTTTACCGTGATCTTTTCCCCAACCCCGCATGCAAATTCACGCCAGCGGGCAGTGATTTCCCGAATGCCCTTGCCACGGTTCCAGACAGCGAGCGCCTCGGACATGGCAGCATAAAGATGGGCAAAAAGCTCGTCCGGCGACACCATCGAGCCTTGCTGCCTGAGGCAAGTGACGGGATACATCGGATTGTCAGGCATGACAGCGATGTTGATGCCGATGCCGATGACAAGCGCATAGCGGCCGTCCGGTAACGCTTCGCCTTCGATCAGGATGCCGCAGGTCTTCTTGCGGCCGATCAGGATATCGTTCGGCCATTTGATCTCGGCCGGCTCGGCTGCTAAAGGCAGCACGCCGCGTATCGCCTGATGCACGGCAACCGCGACTGCTAGCGGCAGGGAACCGAGGCGGTCCATAGGAGCTGGATCAATCAGAAGGAGAGATGCGTAGAGGTTGCCGGCTTCCGACACCCAGGGACGACCGCGGCGGCCGCGCCCACCCGTCTGGCGTTCGGCGGTCACCCAAAGGTTCCCGGGATCGCCGGCGCGTGCACGCACGAGGCACACACTATTCGTAGACGACGTCTCTTGAAGGGCATCATGCCGGAAGTCGGCGAGCGACTTCCGGC
>JBCNPI010000126.1:0-15107 GCA_039593415.1 Rhizobium sp.
GCGACGACGACGCCCAGCACGGCGAGCAGCAGGCTGGGCCAGTTGGCGAGGATGACGCGCAGGTCCAGGCTCATGCCCCCGGAATACATGCGCGCCATGCCATGCGACCACTGGCTGGGCTCCCAGATCGTCAGCTGGTCGCCATCCCATTTCGCCGTCAGTCCATGCGGCTCCATCGCGACGTGATATTCGCGCGGCGTTGAATATTCCGCTTCGATGCGCACGGGGGAAGCGGCAAGGGCAGCCTCGGCATCACCCCAGGCAATCGAAAGCGGCTCCATGAGCTTGCCTTCGCCGGCATTCGGGTCGTTGAGGGCGGCGACGTGCCTGCTCTCTTCATAAGTGATGCGCACCAGCCTGGCAGCCTCCGTCGCCAGTTCGCGGCTTTCGGCGACAACGGCTGCAATCGACTGCCCGTTGAAGCGCACCTCGCGCGGCAGCGGATAATAGGGTCCGTCGGCGGGTTTGTTACCGCCCCAGTCACCGGCAAGCTTGAGATCTAGATCGTCTTCCGGCGTCAGCACCAGCAGCACGCCGGGCATTGCGAGTGCTGCCGAAGCATCGACCTCGACGACGCGGCCAGCCGGAATCGTGCTCTGGATGAGGACGGCATAGGCCAGGTTTTCGACCGGATATTCCAGCGCATAGGTCGCCGTACCCGTCACTTTCATATTGCCTTCGAAGCGCGATTGACGGCCGCCGACAGTCCCATCGGACGCATTGCCATGTTTGCGGGGTTCCATCAGGGTCATGCAAGACCTCCCATTTTCAGAATGGCACGGGCGATGACGCGCGGCGCAAGTTCGATCTTGTAACGGTTGCCACCATGCGCGACGGCACCCTCCATGGCGAGACGGCTGGCCTTTTCGACGGCCTCCAGAGTAAGTGCTTTACCAATCAGCGCCTGCTCGACGACACGCGCCCGCCAGGGCCTTGTGGCGACGCCGCCAATGGCCAGGCGAATATCGCGGACGGTCCTGCCGTCGGCGTCAAACTCCAGGCCGACGGCCGCACTCGCGGCAGCGAATTCGTAGGATTGCCGGTCGCGGACCTTGATGTAGGTGGAGTTCCGGGCCGCGGCGGAGGCAGGAATGGTAATGGCGGTAATGATTTCGCCGCGCTGCAGGACGGTTTCCTTATCCGGTTCATCGCCGGGAAGGAGGAAGAAATTGTCGACGGCAAGCTTGCGTCTGTCCGTCTCGACTGTGGCGTCGAATGCAACAAGGGCAACCGCCAGATCGCCGGGATAGGTGGCGATGCAGGCTTCGCTCGTTCCAAGCACCGCGTGATTGCGCGTGACGCCGCCGATTGCCGAACAGCCGGAACCGGGGGTACGCTTGTTGCAGGCGGGAAAGGCACCGGGGTCGCGGAAATAGGAACAGCGCGTGCGCTGCAGGAGATTGCCGCCGATCGTCGCCATGTTCCGCAGCTGCGCGGACGCGGCCGATGCCAGCGATTCCGAGACCGCCGGGAATGCGGCGCGGATATCCTCGTGGTCGGCCACCTCGCTCATTCTGGCAAGCGCGCCGATCGTTGCGCCGGCGGCATCGACCGCGACGTCGCTCAAACCGGAGAGATGAGTAATGTCTATGACGGTATCGGGCTCGCCGACACCACATTTGGCAAGATCGAGTAGCGTCGTTCCGCCGGCAAGCAGCATGGCGCCGGCCTGTTGCGCCGCCTGAGCGGCTTCGGCTGTCGATGTGGCGCGCTGATAAGAGAAGTTTCGCATCATGCCACCTCCGCGGCCTGGCGCACTGCCGCAACGATGCTGTTATAGGCCCCGCACCGACAGAGATTGCCGGACATATATTCGCGGATTTCCGCATCCGAGCCAGCATGCCCTTCGCGAATGCAGGCAACGGCCGACATGATCTGGCCCGGCGTGCAATAGCCGCACTGGAAGGCATCATGCTCAATGAAGGCGACCTGCACCGGATGCAGATCGCCGGCCTCGCCGGTCAGCCCCTCGATCGTGGTGATCTTGTGACCCTCGGCCTGCGCGGCGAGCGTTAGACAGGACAGCACGCGCTTACCGTCGACATGGCAGGTGCAGGCGCCACACTGGCCCTGATCGCAGCCCTTCTTGGTACCAGTGAGGGAAAGATGCTCGCGCAGCGCATCAAGAAGCGTCACACGCGGCTCGATATCGAGTTCGTGGCGCTGCCCGTTAATGTCGAGCGCGATATGGATGGTTCGTGTCATGATAAGCTCCTGCCATCGTCACGAAGATGAGACCTACGGAATCTAGTAGAATCTGTCCGTCGGCCTACCGTTGCTATAGGTTTCTTTTAGGAAGACAGAGCCGATGGAAATTCTGGCGTCATGGTCGGCTCTCATCTGAATTCGGAAGCAAGGGCGCCACGAATAAACGGAGGCGCCTCCGTTTAAATTAATGCCTGGCTTGTTTTCGTCAAGTCCTGGCAAACGGGCAAATCTCGCTTTGAACCGATCGAGATGGAGGATGGGAAAAGGGGTGGAAGCCGAAAGAGCCTCTGCTATTTGTCCTCAATCGTCGCCGTTGCGTGCCGATGGGATCGAAAAGACCGATCAACATCCATCTACGGTGCGTGAAATCACTTGAAAAATGAAACGCATCTCTATTATGCTCAAACTGAGCAATAGTGGCGCAAGTCTCGGATCTTCTTTTTGACTCACCACCAAAAAGGGAATCACAACCTGCTGTTATCGCTTAGCTGCTTTTGAATCGGGTTTCAGCAGCAGGCTCCAATTATCCTGTATTCACCCAAGGAGGATTTTCCATGATCCATGAAATGCGCATCTATACTTGCTTGCCCGGCAAGCTGCCCGCGCTCAGGGAACGTTTCGAAACGGCGACGCTGGCGATCTGGGATCGACTCGGCATCCGCCCCCTCGGTTTCTGGACGACGATGATCGGGCCCTCCAGCAACGACCTCGTCTATTTCCTCGAATGGCAATCGCTGGAGGAGCGCGAGCGGAAATGGGCGGAATTTGTGGCTGACCCAGCCTGGAAGGAAGCTCTGGCAAAGAGCGAGGCGCCAGGCCCGATCATTGCCAATATCGCCAGTTCAATCCTGCAGCCGACCGGATTCTTTCGCCCCCTTTCCGTCGAGGCCGATGGCTGAAGACGGAAAGATTGATGGACCTGTCGCAAATCGGACCTTCAACTGTATATTGACGCTATCGCGAGCTATTGCGGGACAGGGCAGCATGGCCCGGAGAATCAGAAAGCCGAGACAGGCCCGGCTTTCTGATTCCCAGTCAAAATCTGCTCGGCAGACGCGGCTGCCGCGTCACAGTCAGCCGTTCTGATCGCCGCTATTTTCGGCGCCCGGCTCCTGCTCTTTTTCCTTCAGCACATCCGTCAGCTTGTTTACGCCCTCGAAGCCGGCGACAGCGGCAGCGGCCTTCGTCAGGAAACCGGCATTCGGGTCGACGGCCTCTACAGCCTCGTCGGCAGCTACGGCACCTGCAACTTCTTCAATCAGCTTTCCGATACCCATTTTCAAGCTCCTGATCATTGTGCTTTGCCGCCTGGATTGCGGCGATCGAGCGTTGCAAACACCTCGCGACGAATATCCGAAAAGGCGCGAAGCCGGTCCCGGCAATCAACCTTCGAGCCTCGAGGCAAGGCTTGGTTTTCCCCGGCTCTCGCCATTTAGGCAACGAAACTGAAAGTGGCCTGAGATCATGATGAGGCGAAGCTGATATAGCGCCCTTCGCTGGGGGGCCTATCTAAATCAGGCGCCGGGCTTGCCGCTGGTCATGCCGTCATAACTGCCTAACGAACCTGTATTAAACTTGCTGGAATTTCGAAATCTCCGCCTTTTTGACCAAGGGAAATTTCCTGCCATGACATTCTCGCATCGCGTCACGGCCCTTGCCGTATCGTTCCTGCCGCTTCTCTTTGCACCGGCCCTTGCCGATTCGGATGTTCTTTGGAAGATCGTACATGAGAAATGCGTCGTTCAAACCGCTCCATGCATATCGGTCAACGCGACCGAGCACTATGCAATGCTGAAAGACCTGAGAGGGGTTGCGCAATTCCTTCTGATCCCTACAGACAAGATCACCGGCATAGAAAGCCCGGCTCTTCTCGATCCCGCGACGCATAACTACTTCGCCGACGCATGGACGGAAAAAGGCGATGTCGATGCACGCTTGCCGCGTGCGGTCCCGCGCGACGGCTTGAGCCTTGCCGTCAATGCGCCACAGGCCAGATCACAGAATCAGTTGCATATCCACGTCGATTGCCTCAGCGCGGATGCCCGGGCTGCCCTGAAAGCCGACGCCGACAAGATCGGCACCGACTGGGCGCCGCTTCCCGACACGATTGCCGGTCACAAATTTACGGCGATCCGCATCAAAGGCGAGACATTGGGTGACTTCAATCCGTTTCTGGCCCTCGCCAAAACGCTCAAGGACCCGGCAAGGGAAATGGCCGATCACAATCTCGTGGTGGCGGGCGCCAATTTCAGCGACGGTCCCGGCTTCATCGTGCTGACCGACGTCGCCGCACCCAGCATGGGAGGCGAGGACGTGCAGGATCATAGTTGCGCGATCATGCATTGAAAACAGAGAGATAGCGACTTGGAGGCAGCAGACCGGGCTCGCGGGCTTCGCCGCGTCGCTTGCCAAGGAAAACGCATCCCAAATCAACTTGATGTCGCGACGATGCTTTATTCGCCGCAGGCAACATTCTGATGCCGCGGCATTGATGATATCCTGTGTTTCCTGAAACTATCCACCTGCGGAGATCCGCAATGGCAGACGCATTCCCTGCGACCTCGATGCCGGACCGTGACTGGTGGGCGGCGCTCTGGCCGAATCCGCAGACGGTCCTCCAAGTGCTCGGCGTCTTGCCGGGCATGACTGTTCTCGATCTTTGCTGCGGTGACGGGTATTTTACAGCGCCGCTGGCGAAGCTCGTTACCGGAAAGGTCTATGCGCTCGATCTCGATGAAATCATGATCGAAATGGCCAAGGCGGAAGTCGCAGGGCAAGGCGCGTCGGTGCGAAAATGGATCCGCGCTGATGCACGAGACATAGCTGCGCACCTTACCGAAAAGCTCGATTATGTCCTCATGGCGAACACGTTCCATGGCGTTCCAGATCAGCCGGATCTCGCTGGCGCCGTTCATTCGGTGCTCGCTCCACGAGGATTGTTCGCCATCGTCAATTGGGAAGCACGGCCCCGTGAGCAGACCACGGTGCTCGGGCAGCCGCGCGGCCCCAAAACCGAGATGCGCATGGCGCCGGCGGAGGTCGCGACAATTGTCGAAGCCCATGGCTTCAAATCCCAGGCCGTAATCGAACTGCCGCCCTATCACTATGGTATCGTTTTCCAAACCTTGTAGCTGACGCCTGCAACAACAGCCCCATGCCACAACCTTCCGCCCGCAGAAAATGTGGGGGCACGGTTCGTCTGTGTTCCGACCAGGGTCGTTGCCCAACCCTCAAACGCTCATCGCCAGCACGCCAACCGAAACGAAGCCGCCTTCATAAGGGTGGCTTCCCGGCGCTGCCAATGGGTTTACTCGGCGACCGGACCGCACCAACCGGGCAGGTAGTCGGCCTCCTTATCTTTGGCAAGGTCGAGGGCCTTTCCCAGCGCGGCATCGAAATCCTTTTCAAGGTCCTTTCGCTTCACGCGTCGACGCAGAAAATCCGCCCAGAGAAATTCGCTGAACGGCGTCGTGTCCTTGGCGTAGCCACCGACACGACGCAGTTCGCCGGCCAGGGAACGATAGGGATCGTCGATCAGATCCTTGATGCTCTTCGGGATATCTTCGTAACCGCGCCGCTTCCCCTCGTCGTCAAAGGGATGCATCCAGTCGTGGCAATCCATGACGAACCAGAAGGAATCCCGCTCAAGCCTAGAAAGGTCGGCAACTGTCGTCACGAGAACATCCTTCACCCCCTCCTCATAAAGTGCGCGGGAGAGATGATGATGATCGATGACGTAATATTTCCCTCGCGGACCGCGAATCGCCGGTACCATATGATTGCCCAGGAATTCACCGGCCCTGTCGCCCTTGGCTTCCGCCTTGAGGCGCCAAGCCTTACGCTTGGCCTTGACCTCGCGCATGCCAACGGTGATCTGGGTCGGTCTCAATTCTTCGATCGGAACGGGATGCAAGATCGGTTCGCGCACTGTAACCATTTGAAAGCCCTCCACAAAGGCAGCAGCGCGGCACCCTAGCACAACCGGGCGATCGGGCAAGATCACGCTTGAGGACGGCTATTTCCCTGCACCCGCGGAACGGCCCTCCGTACGCAGTGCATAACGCTCGGTCTGCCGATCATGCGGCGGTTTGAATGACCTTGAATTGGGAGCGCCTGTAGAAAGCCAGCATTTCCCGCTCAAAGCTTTCCACCGCAAGCACGACCCACGGCTCGAAATGACTGGCACGGGAGCCCAACCCGCGCCTGCGTCTCATATCGAGCATTTCACGCAACGCCCAATCTACCAACCCCATGCCATCACTCTCACCCTACCCAGTCTTTGCGCCAACGCCCAACCGGCTTCAATCGTCTCCAGCAGCATGGCCAACGGAAAATAAGTAACTCCTGATCCAAGGAAAGGTGAACAAACGTTGTATTAAGGTTTGTAACATGCATTTGGTCTGCATTGTCGCATTCTGGCGACACATAGGCTTTGAGAATGCTGATCCACACGCAAGATTAGGCGTCACCGGAACATCATACGCGTAATGAAACGGTCGACCGCCCTCGCATTCGTCTCCATCCAGCGCCAGATCATGATCATGACAAACATGGTCAGGAGCCATCCGAGCATTACATCCGACAGGAAGTGGGCACCGAACATGACGCGGTTGAACGCCACGAACATCAGGCACGGCGCCAGAACCAGGGCGGCAATCCGTCTGTATGCTGCAGGTATGAACACGAGCAGCGACAGCGCTGCAGCGGCCCCGGCAGCTTCACCTGAGGGGAAGGAACAATTGTGGCTGCAAGCGGCGGAGAACTGCCATACCGGCGTGAAATCTGCAGTGCCTCCGAATTCGATGAGGCCGCGGGGGCGCACGCGCCCGATCGCAGCTTTCAGGATCTGCACGACCAGGAGAGGCCCAGCGGCGAAGCTGAAGAGAACGAATAGAGGCTTATGGGGAGGGCAGAATCTGAACCGCCTCGGCAGAAAGGCATGCAGGACGACGATCACTGCCATGATCCCGAGAAGATAGGGCTGACTCCTGCGGCTTATGTCCCTCACCGCTTTCAGGAAGGGATTGTCGACCAGCCAGAAGACGGACCCGTGGGCAAACGAACGCGCGACGACCAGATCCAGTTGGGGAAAAACCACGAAGACAAAGCTGGTCCAGATGATCAACATGGCGATGACCACCAGTTCTCCGCCCGTCGCAGCACCCGTTTCAGGCCTGCGCAAGCGCGCTCGATCGGAGGCTGAACTCCGGGAATGCGATGCAAATTTCCACATGCCATATCTCCCGCGGCAGAATGACAGCAACCTCGATCCAGATTGTCAAGGAATGGCGAAGATCCCATCAGGGTCGTGTTCAGGACCGGCCAGTAAACGGGTGAAGGAGTGTTTGGAAATTGGACAGGCTGGCTTTTTCCCGGCGGTGCGCGGCATCGGCCATCGCGACCGCCATCATGCTGCTTCTCAGTGTCGGCCTGATATATATGGGGGTCACCGGATACGCCTCCTATCTGCAAGAGGGCATCACCGACACTCTGCCGCCCAGGGCGGCAGCGGCCTACAGGATGCTGAGCGAGAACAAGGTTCCGGACGGCGATTCCCCTAGAATCCTGTTCGAGCACCTCACCGCGGCGGGATCTGCCGACTTCATTCGATCGGACCCTCATCGCTGCGCTATCATCGATGAGGAACTGCGCTTGAGCGCCGCTTCCAGTTGGCGGAGACTTTCGAAGTGTCCGCCATTGGGGAGGGCATCTCGGGACAGAGCCTAGCAAGTCATATCGACCTTGAAAGCCATAAGTGCGGGCCTTTACGCAAGCTCCATGCCTTGACATAGCCCGCATAGCCGCAAACATGGCGCGTATTTGCCGATCGACTCAAACAGGTAGTCCTGAAAGATGCGTTTCCCTCTTCTGCTCCCGCTATTCATCTCCCTTGCTCCTCTTTCCGCCGCCGCCGGGACACCCTGTACCGACCTTATCGAGGGCAGTGCCGTCATCCAGCATGCGGACGGCTTCGCCATCTCCGACCTGCATGACGGCTGTGCCGTTACGAACGGGATTTTCAAATCCGGCAGCAAAATGGGATGGACCTTCGAGCGTGCGGAATTCAAGGGAGATGGGCTGGCCGATTTCCTCAAGGCCATCGCCAGCAAGCCCGAACACTTGCCGACCTGGGGACGGTTCTCGGTCGAGGGCGTGCGTTTCACGCCGATGCTGGACAATGCCATGGCGAATTACATCACGACGGTCCAGCAGTGGCCGATGGACATGTCCGGCTCCTTCCGTTTCGATCCCAGGGACGGCTATCTGGACATTCAGGAGCTGGAGCTTACCAATCTGCGCCTCGGCAAGGCCTCGCTTTCGGCCGAGTTGAGCCTGCCGAAAGATGCCGGTATGCCGGCTCTGATGCAGGATGGATCGGTTGGCCTTACCCATTTGCGCTTCCGGCTCGACAATCAGGGGCTGTTCGAGGGCATGGCCGTACCGTCGCTCGCGGCGTTCCTCCAGCAGATGGCTGGCTCCGACGATCCCGCCCAGGGAATCAACCAATTGCGCGATTCGACTGTCGCAGCGCTGCAGGCGCTGCCCGACGGCCGGATTGATGCTGAATCGAAGAAAGCCCTGCTCCGCTTCGTGCAGGATCTGCCGCATCCGACCGGTTTCTTCACGCTCGATCTTGCCTTCGATCAGCCGCTGAAGATCGGCGCGCCCGACTTCGATAGCGCGCAATTGGCACAATCCGCCCTGGCAAACGCCAGGATCTCGGTCAGCTACAAGGCCCGCTGATATGACCTAAAGATGCCTTCAGGGATCAGTCCGAGAGTGCCGACAGACCGCGCCGGCCGATCGCAGGCGCGGTCCGGCTCGATATCAACTAAGGAAAGTGCGGATTTCGGCTGCGATCTCTGCCGCATGGGTCTCCAGAGCGAAATGGCCGGTGTCGAGCATTTTGACGATCGCCTCGGGAATGTCACGGCGATAGGCCTCAGCGCCCGGCGGCAGGAAGAAGGGATCGTGCTTGCCCCAAATCGCCAGCAGCCGCGGCTTGTGGGTTCTGAAATAGGCCTGGAATATGGGATAAAGCGCCACATTGCTCTTATAGTCACCGAAGAGATCGAGCTGCACTTTCTCCCCACCAGGGCGCGCCAGATAAAAACTGTCGAGCGAATAACCGTCCGGAGACACCTTCGAGGCGTCTGGGACACCATGCGTGTACTGCCACGCCGTCGCATCCGGCTGCAGGAATGCCTTCAGAGCATTGCGGTTTTCCTCGGAGGCGTCACGCCAATAGGCTTGGATCGGATTCCAGCCTTCGCTCAAACCCTCCTCATAGGCATTGCCATTCTGGGAGATGATCGCCGTGATCCGCTCCGGGTGCTTCACCGCCAGCCGGAAACCGGTCGGTGCACCATAGTCGAAGACATATATGGCATAGCGATCGAAACCGACGACTTCCGTGAAGCGGTCGATCGTCTCGGCGATGCTATTGAACGTGTTGCGGCCCTTCGGCGCGTCGGATTGCCCGAAGCCTGGAAGATCCGGCGCGATGATGTGGTAGCGATCGGCGAGCAGCGGGATGAGATCGCGGAACATGTGGCTGGAAGTCGGGAAGCCGTGCAGCAGCAGCAGTTTGGCCGCGCCCGGAGAGCCCGCCTCGCGATAGAAGACTTTGACGCCGTCGACATTGACGATGCGATAGCTGATATCAGTCATGATAAGGTCCTTTCATAACCTTCATAATCGACTTTATTAAGTTACTTATATGGAATGCAGATGGCAGAGGCGGCATCCCGGATGATGGCGATGATGGCGGCCGGCGCTGTAACCATCGGCATATGATCGGCCAGGACCGAGCGCTGCTGCGCCCTCATGCGTGCCGCCATGAACCGCTGGTTTTCGACCCCGATCATCCGATCTTCCTCGGCGATCAGGAACCAGGTGGGACGATCCTTCCAGAGCGGGCGGCCGACGGGGACGGTGATGCATGCCGGCGAGATCGGCCGCTGCGCGGCCACCAAGACTGCCAGCTCATCGGCCTTCGCGTTCTGGGCAAAGGCCGTGGCAAACGCATCCCGCGGGAGATAGATCAGCCCGTGGCTGTCGGGCGCCAGCTTCGGCGCCTGCGGATGCGGCGCGCCGCGATAGAAGACATCGGCAACCGTCTCGCCTTCGTCCGGCGCAAGCGCTGCGACATAGACAACAGCCTTGACCTTTTCGCTGGAAACAGCGGCAATCACCGCGCCGCCATAGGCGTGGCCAACCAGGATCACCGGTCCCATCGTCCGTTCCAGGGCTCGCTCGAGCGCGGCGACATCATCGGCAAATGACGTCAACGGCAGTGGTGCGGCCGTTACTGAAAAGCCATCAGCCGCCAGCGGTGCAATTACTTTTGCCCAACCCGAGCCATCCGCCCAGGCGCCATGGACAAGAACAATATCTGCATTTTGCGACGACATCAGCTTTCTCCTCGCAGCTCGAAGCCAGTAACCTTTTAAATTGTTTTAACAGGGTTACGCTCGGTATGCATAACTTGTCAAGAGCCTTGTTACAGGTTACATAGACGCTATGTTTTCGAGTGGCCTTTCAGTAACCCTGTCGGCCGGAACAGGAGTAGTCGATGGACAACCATTCGCCCGCCATCTTCGTCGGCGATGCACTGGGGCTAGATTTCTTGAATTCGGTCGCAACGCCTGCGGATGTGCCGATCGACTGGATCGACGACGGAGAGGGTCTGCTTGCCTGGCTGGAACAGGCGCGCCTGGTGCCGCCGGAGACGCTTGCAGCCATTCGCGAGCAGGCACTGCCTGGCGAGCTCGACAAGATCGCCGATCAGGCAAGAAGCCTGCGCGAATGGTTCAGAACCTTCGTATTTGCCCACAAGGGACAGCCGCTGACGGCAGAGGCCTTGAGCGATCTGGAACCGCTGAACCGCCTGCTTGAACGCGATGAAGGTTTTAGCCGGCTCGTCCTAGATAAGCCGGGCGAGAACGGCAAATTCAGCTTTCAGCCCATGCGGAAATGGCGCTCGCCGGAAGCACTGCTATTGCCCATCGGCGAAGCGCTGGGGCGCTTTGTCTGCACGGAGGACTTCTCCGATGTGAAGGCCTGCGAAGGCCACGCATGTACCTTGCTTTTCGTTGACCACACGCGCGGCCACCGCAGGCGTTGGTGCAGCATGGCGATGTGCGGCAATCGCGCCAAGCAGGCAGCCCATCGGCACCGGCTCAAACAGAGCTGATGCCTTCCGGGGCTTAGACCGGGTCTTCTCGGTGGAGATCGTGAATGGCCACTGCATCGTCACTGAAGGGCGGCAGCAGCCACTCGCGGTGGCGCAGCGTGCGCTTGGTATCTTCAAGCCCCATGTCCCAATGCTCGCGCATCGAGGTGCCGGAAAACTCGTAGTCCTTGGCGTGGCCTTCGTAATTCTTGTGCTGATAGATCAGGTGTACGATGTTGACGACACCGGCATCGGAATAGTCGGCGATCAGCTCTTCCTCTCCCGGCGTCAGTTGATCCTTCGGAACGCGCTTCAGCGCGCCCAAGAGCTTCATCTTCAGCCCGTGGATCCGCTTGAAATTGTCGGTGTTCTGCCGGGTGCGGCTCGAATACATGATGTCCTTGTGACGTGACAGCACATCCGGCATGCTGCGGGGCAAGACGCCGCGCGCACTGAAAAGATCCACCTGGAAGACCAGCGAACTGCGGTCCTCTTCCTGATCGAGCAGATATTGCAGCGGCGTATTGGAGACGATGCCGCCGTCCCAATAATATTCGCCTTCGATGCGGATGGACGGCAAGGCGGGCGGCAAAGCGCCGCTTGCCATGATATGCTCGGGGCCAATGCGGATATTGTCAGTATCGAAATAGACGAAGTTGCCGGTGCGAACATTGACCGCACCGACGCTGAAACGCTTCTTGCCATCGTTCAGGAGGTCGAAATCGATCAGCATCTCCAGCGTTTTCTTCAGCTCCGAGGAATCGTAGAAGCTGGTAGCCCCTTCGGCACCCGGCAGCTCCAGCCAGGGATTGGGAAAGCGCGGCTTGAAAAAGCCGGGCTGCCCCATCGTCATCGTCATCCACGAGCTGGTACGGTTGCGGATATCGCGGAAAAAGTCGCCTTCCGGCGTATAGGCCCAGATCTTGCGGCCGGAGATGATCTGCCAGAATTGTTCGAGGCGCTGCAGCCGCCGGCCGGGCTCGTTGCCGGCGATGATCGCGGCATTGACCGCGCCGATCGAGACGCCCGAAAGCCAGGTGGGCTCGCACCCGGCTTCGGCAAGCGCCTGGTAGACACCGGCCTGATAGGCGCCGAGCGCGCCGCCGCCTTGGAAGACTAGGGCAACGCGATCATATTGAGCGGCAATTTCCGGGATGGTCGGGGCTGCGGCCTTGGTGTTTCGTTCAAGCACGGTCCGTCTCCAATATCATCTGATAATAAGGCAGCCGCTTACCGGCGCTCAGCGAGGTAGTCGTGAACCACTTCGCCAAGACCGAGCGTCAGGTCAGCGGTGAAATGAACAGCGGAAACCACGTCCAGCACGGGCAGCCGCGCGACATCGGCCATGACATGCGGCCTGAGATCCAGGGCGGCGGGCGAGGTCCAGGCTTCCTTGATGGTGATATCGGTCAGGTGGTAGCGTACCAATTCGCAGATGCGCGGCGTGGCATCGACATGCGGCACGATCTTGATCAGGAAATTGGGCTCCGAAAGAGCCGACAGAAGCGGTCCCTGGTCGACCGGCTTGTGCTTGTAACCCATCGTGCCCGTGGCGCAGAGGACGCTGCCGTAATGCAGCGTGCCGACGATGACCTCGCCCTCATTGACGATCTTCGGATTGGCGAGCTTTTTCGGAAAACCCCATATCTCGCGGCCGCCAGTGATCGGCGCATCGTCGTCGAGATACATGGAGTGGACATAGCCACCCTTCTGTCCGCGATAGGTCACCGGGATGACCTGCCCGGTCTCTGTATAATCGCCGAAGCCGGTGGAATCGGGCATGCGGATGAATTCGTATTTTACCAGCGGCTCGTCGATTTCGAGCGGGGCCGGCACGACCGCCTCAAGCGCCTCGCGCGAGGTTCGATAGGTGATGATGATATATTCGCGATCGAAGAACCGATACGGCCCCGGAGGATAGGAAGGATTGGTCAGCGGCATCGCATAGGCATGCTTTAGAATGTCTTCGACCTTCATCATATTTTCCGTCGTTGGAGGAAACAGCCGGGTGCCCGCGGCAAATTTGCATGGTTGCATGACAGTGAAGTGTCAGCTGCTGAAGGGTTGCGGCAAGAGGCGACACCGCACTGTTATCAAAGCGACATACGAGGCTGGCAGTGTGCGCCCATCTTGACCATTTTCCATTTACTCAACCACGTCACAGAGATTGCGGGAGTTGCATCATGGGTTCGCTGACTTCGAAAAATGCGCTGGTCACCGGTTCGACGAGCGGTATCGGGCTCGCCATTGCCCGCGCCTTTGCGGCCGAAGGCGCGAATGTCACGATCAACGGCCTCGGCGATGCCGATGCGATCGAAAAGGAACGCGCTGGCATCGAAGCCGATTTCGGCGTGAAGTGCCGCTATTCCGGCGCCAACATGATGAATGGCGAGGAAGTTACGGCTATGGTGCGTGAAGCCGAGGAAGCCTTCGGCAGCCTCGATATTCTCGTCAACAATGCCGGCATCCAGTTCGTGGCACCGATCGAGGAGTTTCCGGACGACAAGTGGGAGGCGATCATCCGCATCAACCTGCTTGCTGCCTTCTACGCCATCAAGGCGGCTATTCCCGGCATGAAGGCACGCAAATGGGGCCGTATCATCAACACGTCCTCGGCTCACGCACTGGTCGCTTCGCCGTTCAAGTCGGCCTATGTCTCGGCCAAGCACGGCATTACCGGGCTTACCAAGACCATCGCTCTCGAAGCTGCCCGCGATGGCGTGACCGTCAATTCCATCGCGCCCGGCTACGTCTGGACGCCGCTCGTCGAAAAGCAGATCCCCGAGACCATGAAGGCCCGCAACATGACGGAAGAGCAGGTCAAGCATGATGTGCTCCTGGCGGCTCAGCCGACGAAGGAATTCGTAACCGTCGACGAAGTCGCAGCCATCGCCGTCTTCCTGTGCGGCGACGCCGCCAAGCAGATTACCGGGACGACGCTTTCCGTCGACGGCGGCTGGACTGCAGAGTAACGCCGAAACCCTAGCCGTCACATGTCCAAAGACAGTGCCGGCTTTCTGCGGCGCCATAGCCGCAGCATCAAGATGAAAACAGAGCAGGAGGCGCATAATGACCGAAGAAAACCAGGACCCGCTCAGCCGCATCAAGGATGAGATCGTCGACAGCTTCGATGAAGAGCTGGAGATGCAGCTCGAAGAAGACCGCCTCGACGAGCTGGTCGCCGAAGGTCTTATCAGCGAAGGCGAGGCAACGCTCGACCGCCGGGTCTATTTCCGCGAACTCTTCCGTCTTCAGCATGAACTCGTGCGCCTGCAGGACTGGGTGCAGTACAAGAAGCTCAAGGTCGTCGTGCTGTTCGAAGGCCGCGATTCCGCCGGCAAGGGCGGCGCCATCAAGCGCGTGACCCAGCGCCTCAATCCGCGCGTCTGCCGCGTGGTCGCGCTGCCGGCACCGACGGAACGCGAACGGCACCAGTGGTATTTCCAGCGCTATGCCGCCCATCTGCCGACGGCAGGCGAAATGGTGCTGTTCGACCGCAGCTGGTATAACCGCGCCGGCGTCGAGCGCGTCATGGGCTTCTGCTCGCCGGAGGAATTGGAGGAATTCTTCCGTTCGGTGCCTGATTTCGAGCGCATGCTGGTTCGCTCCGGCATCATCCTGCTGAAATACTGGTTCTCGATCACCGATGAGGAACAGGAATTCCGTTTCAACATGCGCATTCAGGACCCGCTGAAGCAGTGGAAGCTTTCGCCGATGGACTTGC
>JBCNPI010000127.1:0-14998 GCA_039593415.1 Rhizobium sp.
TTCTCGAAGAGGATGCTGTTCGCCTTGCGGAGGTTCAACCGGAAAAGGATACAAAGGCATGGCATTGCCCGATTTTTCTATGCGCCAGCTTCTCGAAGCAGGTGTTCACTTCGGTCACCAGACGCACCGCTGGAACCCGAAGATGAAGCCGTACATTTTCGGCGATCGTAACAACATCCACATCATCGACCTCGCCCAGACGGTTCCGATGCTGAGCCGCGCTCTGCAGGTTGTCAGCGACACCGTTGCTCGCGGCGGCCGCGTTCTGTTCGTCGGCACCAAGCGTCAGGCGTCCGAACTGATCGCCGATAGCGCCAAGCGCTCGGCTCAGTACTACGTCAACGCCCGCTGGCTCGGCGGCATGATGACCAACTGGAAGACGATCTCCAACTCGATCCAGCGTCTGCGCAAGCTCGACGAAATCCTCTCCGGCGAAGCCCAGGGCTTCACCAAGAAGGAGCGTCTGAACCTTGAGCGCGAGCGCGAAAAGCTCGACAAGGCCCTCGGCGGTATCAAGGACATGGGCGGCACGCCGGACCTGATGTTCATCATCGACACCAACAAGGAAAAGATCGCGATCGACGAAGCCAAGCGCCTCGGTATCCCGGTCGTCGCCATCATCGACTCGAACTGCGATCCGGACCTGATCGATTACCCGATCCCGGGCAACGACGACGCTTCGCGCGCCATCGCTCTTTACTGCGACCTGATTTCGCGCGCTGCCATCGACGGTATCGCTCGCCAGCAGAGCGCATCGGGCCGTGACCTCGGCGCTTCCGAAGAAGCTCCGGTCGAGCCGACCCTGGCGGACGGCACCGAAGCCTGATCGCGCCAACAGGCGGACGATAAACTGTCCGCCTAAGCGCCATGACATCCGGGATAAGGCCGTTGCGACTTCAACAAGTTCGAGCGGCCTTATTGCGTTTTGCATAACGCTTTGCCTGGGCGGTAAATCCAGGCATGTTCCAATCAAGAATTCCACAGTATGGCGCGGCTTCATAACGCTGTCATACTTACGGGTACATTTCGTCCCTCAAATCGGTGCCGCTTCGGCTTAACGCCTTTTGCCGCACCGTATGAACCGACAAGAGGAAGCTTATGACCGAGATTACGGCTGCACTGGTGAAGGAACTGCGCGAAAAGTCTGGCGCAGGCATGATGGACTGCAAGAAGGCGCTGACCGAGACGAACGGCGATATCGAAGCCGCCATCGACTGGCTGCGCGCCAAGGGCATCTCCAAGGCCGACAAGAAGTCCGGCCGCACTGCCGCTGAAGGCCTGATCGCCATTGCGGGCGCCGGTCACAAGGCCGTTGTCATCGAGCTCAACTCCGAAACCGACTTCGTTGCCCGCAACGACGCTTTCCAGGACCTCGCTCGCGGCATCGCCGAAGTTGCGCTGTCCACCGACGGCACGGTCGGAGCCATTTCGGCTGCGACATATCCCGCATCCGGCAAGCCGGTCGCCGACGCCATCAAGGACGCGATCGCCACCATCGGCGAGAACATGACGCTCCGTCGCGCGGCCAAGCTGGAAGTCGAGCACGGCGTCGTAGCGACCTACATTCACAATGCTGCCGGCGACGGCATCGGCAAGCTGGGCGTTCTCGTCGCCCTGAAGTCGGTCGGTGACAAGGCCGTTCTGACGTCGATCGGCCGTCAGATTGCCATGCACATTGCTGCTACCAACCCGCTGGCTATCCGCGCCGAGGAAGTCGATGCCGCCGTCGCCGAGCGCGAACGCAACGTCTTCATCGAGCAGTCCCGCGAATCCGGCAAGCCGGAAGCCATCATCGAAAAGATGGTCGAAGGCCGCATGCGCAAGTTCTTCGAGGAAGTTGCTCTTCTCTCGCAGGCTTTCGTCATCAACCCGGACCTGACGGTCGGTGCTGCCCTCAAGGAAGCTGAAAAGACCGCCGGCGCCCCGATCGAAATCACCGGCATGGCCCGCCTGCTGCTCGGCGAAGGCGTCGAGAAGGAAGAAAGCGACTTCGCTGCCGAAGTTGCGGCTGTCGCCAAGGGCTGATCTGAGCATTTCCAGGAAAAGTGCGTAGCGGTTTTCCGTTCGGAATGCGTAAGGAAACAAAACGATAGCGCATTTCCGCAGTTTGAAGAAGTGCGGAAAAGCACGGTCGAAGAGAGACATATCCCGGTTTGGTGAAACCATATCAGGGAAAACGTCTGGGCATCGCGTGACAACGCGGTGCCCTTCGTGTATCCGGCTTTCACAATCATGTCCCCGGTGATCATTTCAAGGAGCTACGATGTCCCAGCCGATCTACAAGCGCGTGTTGCTCAAGGCCTCCGGCGAAGCTCTGATGGGCAGTCAGGGGTTCGGCATAGACGTGGCCGTCGCCGACCGTATTGCCGGGGATATCGCGCAGGCGCGCGCCATGGGTGTTGAGGTGGGCGTGGTCGTGGGCGGTGGAAACATCTTCCGTGGCGTTGCCGTGGCCTCCAAGGGCGGCGACCGCGTGACCGGTGACCATATGGGTATGCTCGGCACCGTCATCAATGCGCTGGCGCTGGCGACCTCGCTGCGCAAGCTCGACATCGAGACCGTGGTGCTTTCGGCCATTTCCATGCCGGAAATCTGCGAAAGCTTCTCGCAGCGTGCTACGCTCTATCATCTTTCGCTCGGCCGCGTGGTGATCTTTGCCGGCGGCACCGGCAATCCATTCTTCACGACCGATTCCGCAGCCGCGCTACGTGCGGCCGAGATGGGGGCGCAGGCGATCTTCAAGGGTACGCAGGTCGACGGCATCTATTCGGCAGATCCGAAGAAGTTCCCCGATGCCGAACGTTTCGACCATCTCACGCATAGTCAGGTGCTCGAGAAGGGGCTTGCCGTCATGGACGTGGCCGCGGTCGCGCTTGCGCGGGAAAACTCAATTCCGATTGTCGTCTTCTCCATTCACGAGAAGGGCGGTTTCGCGGAAATCTTGACCGGCGGCGGCCGCAAGACCATCGTATCAGACAATTGACGTTCCTGTGACGCCGGACATGCCCGGTGTCGCCTATCAGACGGGAGTATAGACATGAGTGAAGGCTACGACCTCAAGGAACTGAAGCGCCGCATGGACGGCGCCATCGCGGCATTCAAGAGCGATATCGCCTCGCTGCGTACCGGGCGTGCATCCGCAAATATCCTCGATCCGGTGACGATCGAAGCCTATGGTTCGCGCATGCCGCTGAACCAGGTCGCCAACATTACCGTGCCGGAACCGCGCATGCTGACCGTATCGGTATGGGACAAGTCGATGGTCGGCGCCGTGGAGCGCGCCATCCGAGAATCCAATCTCGGCCTCAACCCCATCGTCGATGGTCAGAATCTGCGCATCCCGCTGCCGGAACTCAACGAAGAGCGCCGCCGCTCGCTGGTGAAGGTCGCTCACGAATATGCTGAAAAGGCGAAGGTAGCGATTCGTCACGTTCGCCGCGATGGCATGGACGGCCTCAAAAAGGCCGAAAAGGACGGCGTAATCGGTCAGGACGAGAGCCGCTCTCTCTCTGAACGTGTGCAGAAAATGACGGATGAGACGATTTCGGAAGTCGACCGCTTGCTAGCCGACAAAGAAAAGGAAATCATGCAGGTCTGATCGTACGCTGGGGAGACGTCGCGCTTTCGATTTGACAATATTGAAAGCGGTGACTGCGCCCTAGATTACGAGGCCAGAGCGTATTGCCGCCGAACGAAACCGGACCCCTATGTCAGCTCCCACGTTCTCTGTCGTACCCGAACACGTTGCCATCATCATGGATGGCAATGGTCGCTGGGCCAATGCACGCGGCCTGCCGCGCACCATGGGTCACCGCAAGGGCGTGGAGGCAGTCCGGGAAACGGTGCGGGCAGCCGGCGATATCGGCATCAAGTATCTGACGCTTTTTGCCTTTTCCTCGGAAAACTGGCGCCGCCCCGAGGCGGAGGTTAGCGATCTCCTCGGTCTCCTCAAAGCCTTCATCCGGCGCGATCTTGCGGAGCTCCACCGGCAGAATGTGCGGATCCGCGTCATCGGCGATCGCAGCGGCCTGCGCGGCGATATTTTGCCTCTGTTGATCGAAGCGGAGGAGACCACCAGGAGCAATACGGCCCTGACGCTGGTCATTGCCTTCAATTACGGTTCGCGCGATGAGATGACGCGCGCCTTCGTGAGCTTGGCAAAGGATGTCGAGGCCGGACGGTTGCGCCCGCAGGATATCAGCGCTGAGCTGGTGGATGCGCGTCTCGACACGGCCGGCATTCCCGATCCCGATCTCATCATCCGCACCAGCGGCGAGGAGCGGCTGTCGAATTTCCTGCTCTGGCAGGCTGCGTACTCGGAATTCATGTTCATGCCGGAATACTGGCCCGATTTTAATCGCGAGCTTTTCTTTGCAGCGCTGGAGAAGTATGCCGCGCGCGACAGGCGATTTGGCGGACTTTCCGCCAAGCCGGCGGCGGCCGTGGGGTCTTGATGAGCCGCGAACTCAGGCTGCGCATTATCTCCGGCATTATCCTTGCCGCCATCGTTCTTGCCGCCACCTGGTATGGCGGCCTGGGTTTTCGCGTTCTGGCTGCGGCAATCGGCCTGCTGGTCTATTATGAGTGGTCGATGATGACGGATCTGCACGGACGCGATCCTCAGGGAAATGCGCTCGGCTGGCTCGGTCTCGTACTGATTGCGGGTGCAACGGTGATGGACGCATCGGTCTATTCCATGGAGGTCCTGGCTGCGTTCGTCGTCGTTACGGCGGTCATGGTCGCCGTGCGACAAAAGAGCTGGTGGCTCCCCGGAGGAATATTCTATTCCGGATTGACCGTGATCGCCCTTGCAGAGATTCGCGACGACGGTCTGCGCGGATTCGTGCTGATGCTGTTCATATTCGCAACCGTTTGGGCAACCGATATCTTCGCCTATTTCGTCGGCCGCGCTATTGGCGGTCCGAAACTCGCGCCTCGCATATCGCCGGGCAAGACGTGGTCGGGCGCGATCGGTGGCGCGATTGCCGCCGTGGTCGTCGGAACGGCGATCGTCTGGCGCTATTTCCTCGCGGATGGTTTATGGATTCCTGCGCTTGCTCTCATGCTGTCCGTATGCAGCCAGATCGGCGATCTATTCGAGTCTTTCATTAAGCGCCGTTTTGGCGTGAAAGACTCCAGCCACCTGATTCCCGGTCATGGCGGTGTCATGGATAGGGTTGATGGACTAATTTTTGCTTGTTTTGCGGCGTTTTTGTTGGCTATCGTAATGTCGCTGACCTTGAGCGGCGAGACCTTTTCATTGGGCGGCGTTCTGCTCGGGGTCTGAAACTAATACGAACAGGATCGTTGCATGGGTAGCGCGGCTGGCTTCATCGGTTTCTTGACGAACAACGTCATCACGTTTGTCTTCGTCCTGTCGCTGCTCGTTTTCGTGCACGAAATGGGTCACTATCTGGTCGGCCGCTGGTCGGGTATCCGCATCATGGCCTTTTCGATCGGTTTCGGCCCGGAGATCGCCGGATTTACGGACCGTCATGGCACGCGCTGGAAGCTTTCCCTAATTCCGCTCGGCGGCTATGTGCGATTCTTCGGCGACGAGGATGCCTCCAGCAAGACCGATGTGGATCAGCTTTCGGCCATGACGGAGGAGGAGCGCGCCCAGTCCTTTGCTGGAGCCAAGCTCTGGAAGCGCGCTGCGACGGTTGCAGCCGGCCCGATTGCCAACTTCATTCTCGCCATCGCAATCTTCGCAGTTCTCTTCAGCATCTATGGCCGTACGGTGGCCGATCCTGTCGTCGCCATGGTTACGCGCGACGGAGCTGCCGCCGAAGCAGGCATCGAGCCCGGCGACCGCCTTATAGCGATCGATGGCAACAAGGTGACGACTTTCGATGAAGTACAGCGCTATGTCGGTCTTCGCCCGGGCCGCACCATCGCCCTGACCGTCGAGCGCGACGGCCAGAATCACGACTTCCGAATCGTACCGAAGCTGGTCGAGGATACGGATCAGTTCGGCAACAAAATGGAAATGGGCCGCATCGGCATCGCGCTCGTTGATCCGGTCGTGACTGCGGTCGAGCCGGCTGGCCCGGCGGCTAAGGCTGGCGTCCAGGCTGGGGATCGTCTGATCGCAATCGATGGCAATAATGTCGCGACATATTACGATATCGGCCGCTACGTCGCGGAGCGTCCCGGCAAGAACATCGTGCTGACTGTACAGCGCAATGGGACAATCCGCGATTTTCCGATGACGACCGACACGCTGGCGGTTACGGATGCCTCCGGCAACAAGAAGGATGCCGGCAGCATCGGCATCGCCCCGATCGATCCGCTCGTCTCGTCGATCGGGTCCGACAGCCCGGCCGCGGCGGCGGGCCTGGAACTCGGTGATCGCATTCTTTCTGTGGATGGACGAGAAATCGGCTCCATCGGCGAAGTACAGCGTCACGCGGCCGCTCATGCCGACAAACTCATGACGCTGACGATCAAGCGCGACGGCCAGACGCGGGAGATATCGGTGACGCCGCGGAAGTCGGAGGAGATGGATGCGTTCGGCGCGCGGACCGAGATCGCCACGATCGGCATTACCGACGGCCAAAAGCCGATTAGGCTTCGATACGAGGCATATGGGCCGCTGCAGGCGCTTGTAGAAGGCGTAAAGCAGACCGGCAGCATCGTATCCGGCACCTTCGAATATATTGGTAACGTCATCGGCGGATATATGAAGGCCGACCAGCTTGGAGGTCCCATTCGGGTTGCGCAGCTTTCAGGTCAGATGGCAACCTTGGGCTTTGCTGCGGTGCTCCAATTCGCGGCCATACTTTCTGTTTCAATAGGGTTATTAAATTTGATGCCGGTGCCGGTACTTGATGGCGGGCATCTGATGTTCTATGCGATTGAAGCCGTAAGGGGAAAACCTCTGGGTGCACGGGCACAGGATATCGCTTTCCGGATTGGATTTGCGATGGTGCTCTCGCTCATGGTTTTTGCTACCTGGAACGATATTAGTTCCAGAATAGGCTAGTGGAGCGACGAGAGAGGAAATTACGATTTATTTACGATGTTTCAAAGCTGTAGTGGCGAATGGGTCACGGTTTGAAATGAAGTAAACAGAAATTAACGTGCTCCCTTGCTTGTATGTCAAAAGCGGGTAAAACGACACACGTGGCCGGAATCGGGTTCGCTCGAGGCTGGGGACGATTGGAAAAAGGTAAGAAGTGAAAATGAAGGCTGGTTCAAAATTTTTGAACGCAGTGTCGGCGGTAGCGCTGTCTGCTGGTGTTGTTGCGTCGGGCGCTGGTGTAATCACCCTTGCCTCTGCCTCCGTCGCGGAAGCAGCTGTTATTCAGCGTGTCGACGTTCGCGGTGCTACGCGCGTCGGTGCGACTGCTGTCCGTGACAATATCACGATCAAGCCCGGAAAGAGCTTCTCTGCCAGTGACATCGATGCTTCGGTGAAGCAGCTCTATGCCACCGGCTATTTCTCCGATGTTCACATCACTGTGTCCGGTGGAACCCTGGTCGTATCGGTTCAGGAAAACAAGCTCATCAACGCTGTGGTCTTCAACGGCAACCGCAAGATCAAGGACGACAAGCTCCAGGGCATCGTTCAGACGCATGCGGCGGGTCCCTATAACGAGGCGACCGTCCAGGCCGACGTCAAGACCATCAAGGACGCCTACGCCTCCATCGGCCGTAACGATGTGCAGGTGACGACGCAGACCGCCGAGGTT
Organism: Rhizobium sp.; assembly: GCA_039593415.1. Classification (GTDB taxonomy): domain Bacteria; phylum Pseudomonadota; class Alphaproteobacteria; order Rhizobiales; family Rhizobiaceae; genus Rhizobium. The sequence continues at coordinate 7,695 of JBCNPI010000127.1, forward strand.
TCTCCGGGACGTCTGAACGTGGCCTTCGTCATCAACGAAGGTGATCGCACCAAGATCGACAAGATCAATTTCTCAGGCAATCAGGCCTATAGCAGCGGCCGTCTTGCTTCGGTGATCGGCACGAAGAAGACCAATTTCCTGTCGTTCCTGACCCGCAAGGACGTTTATAGTCCCGAGCGCCAGCAGGCCGACCAGGATGCTCTGCGTCAGTTCTACTACAACCACGGCTATGCCGACTTCCGTATCGTCAGCGCGGATGCGACGATGAACGAGCAGAGCAACGAATACACGCTGAACTTCAATGTCGATGAAGGTGCGCGCTATACCTATGGCGATATCAACGTCATCTCGACGGTTGACGGTATCAATGCCGACGAGCTGAAGGGCCTTGTCATCACCCATAAGGGCGATGTCTATAGCGCCAAGGATATCCAGACCTCCATCGAGAACATTTCCAAGCGCGTTGCGTCCGCAGGCTATCCGTTTGCCCGTATCACGCCGCGCGGCAACCGCGATCTGGCCGGTCATACCATTGGTATCGAATATCTGGTTGATCAGGGCGAGCGCGCCTATGTCGAGCGAATCGAGATCCGCGGTAATACCCGCACGCGCGATTACGTTATCCGCCGCGAGTTCGATCTCAATGAAGGCGATGCGTTCAACCAGGAAATGATCACGCGCGCCAAGCGTCGCCTTGATGCGCTGGGCTACTTCACCAAGGTCGATATCTCCACCGCACAGGGCAGTGCCCCGGACCGCGTCATCGTTATCGTCAATGTCGAAGACCAGCCCACCGGTTCATTCGGTATCGGCGCCGGTTACGCCGTCGGTAACAACGGCGGCCTGCTGCTCGAAGCCTCGGTTGAAGAAAAGAACTTCCTCGGCCGCGGTCAGTATATCCGCATCGCCGCAGGTGCCGGTACGGAAGGCAATCGTACCTACAACATCTCGTTCACCGAGCCTTATTTCCTTGGTTATCGTCTGGCAGCCGGTTTCGATATCTTCAAGAACCAGACGTCGAGCGACGACTACTACGACTATTCGGAAGAGGGCTTCTCGCTGCGCGTCACCGCGCCGATCACCGAGAATTTGGCGACGACCCTGCGCTACAACTACAAGCGTCTGACCTACGACGGCACGAACGATTGGCAGAACAATCTTTCGGCTCCGTATCTCAACCTCGTCGAGAACGGTCCTTGGACCCAGTCGACGGTTTCGCAGACCTTTACCTACAACACGCTGGATGACCAGAATCTGCCGCGTGAGGGTCTCATTGCCAAGTTCACGCATGAGTTTGCGGGTCTCGGCGGCGACTCCAACTTCTATAAGCTGAGCGGCAAGGCCCGATACTATCAGATGATTAGCGACGAGGCCGATATCATCGGCTCGCTTACGGTCGGCGCGGGCTATGTGATGCCGACGGACGGCAAGCTGAACGTCTTCGATCAGTTTACCCTCGGCGGCCGTGAAATCCGCGGCTTCGAGAATGCCGGTATCGGCCCGCGTTCGTCGCATGGCGATCCGCTCGGCGGCACGACCTACTTCACGGCTTCGGCTGAAGCGAGCATGCCGATGCCGGGTATCCCGCAGGATATCGGCCTGCGCGTCGCAGCTTTCGCTGACGCCGGCACGCTCTATGGCAACAAGGCGAACCTTTTCGGCGATACGCTCAACAACGACAGCTCCATCCGCGCTTCGCTCGGTGCAGGTCTGATCTGGTCGTCGCCGTTCGGCGTTATCCGTGTGGACTATGCGGTGCCCGTCATGAAGGAAAGCTACGACAAGGTTCAGAATTTCCGGTTTGGCATCGCCAATCAGTTCTGATATCGGCAGTCCAGAACTTCGGGCTTAACACCGTTCTGGAGCTGATGCTTATGGAACATACTGGTTTTTTCCCGCCCCATGGTGGCGTCAGCTTGAAACAATTGGCTGAGCATCTTGGGGCGGAACTTGCTGATGCGACCTCTGCGGAGGTCGTCATCAGATCGATTGCTCCCGTCTATCGGGCAGTCGAAGGCGATGTTTGCTATATTCTTTCTCGAAAGAATCGTGCCGAGCTGGAGACCTGCAAGGCTTCGGCAATCATTTGTCTGCCTGCTTTGAAGTCCTTCGTTCCCGAACATATCCCGGTTCTTTTGTCGAAGAAGCCGCATACGGATTTTGCGCTTGCCGGTGCGTTGTTGCATCCGCAAGCTATGCGGCCGATCGTGTTCACATCGAACCTGGGAGCCATTTCACCGGCCGCAGTCATCGATGCGACGGCAAAGCTCGAAGCCAATATCGGGATCGAGCCGGGAGCTGTCATCGGTGCAGGTGCCGAGATCGGCGAGGGGACCTATATCGGCGCCAACGCCCTGATCGGGCCTGGCGTGAAGATCGGTCGGAATTGCAGCATCGGCGGCGGTGCGAGCGTGCTTTGCGCCTATCTCGGCAATGGCGTCATCATCCACAACGGTGCACGCATCGGCCAGGACGGTTTCGGCTACGCGCCAGGACCGCGTGGCATGATCAAGATCGTGCAGATCGGCCGTGTCATCATTCAGGATAATGTCGAAATCGGCGCCAATACGACGATTGATCGCGGCACCATGGATGACACAGTGATCGGCGAAGGCACCAAGATCGACAACCAGGTTCAGATCGGACATAACGTCCGCATCGGTCGGCACTGCGCTATCGTCAGCCAGGTCGGCATTGCCGGCAGCACCGTAATCGGCGATGGTGTGCAGATCGGCGGCCAGGCAGGCCTTAACGGCCACATTCATATTGGCGACGGCGTGCAGATCGGCGCTAAGAGCGGCGTGATGAACAGTATTCCGGCAGGCGAGCGTTATGCGGGTCTTCCGGCGCGGCCATTATGGGATTTTCTAAGGGAATCGGCGGAGATCGCAAAGCGGTCAGGAGCCAGAGACAAGAAGGACGGGAGTGCGGAGCATGACTGAGGAAGCCAAGACGTCGTTGTCGTCGGCTGACGTTCTGGAAATTATGAAGTTGTTGCCGCATCGCTATCCTTTCCTGATGGTTGATAAGATCATCGAGATCGACAGCGACAATTCGGCGATCGGCATCAAGAATGTAACCGCCAACGAGCCGCAGTTCACCGGGCATTTTCCGGAATCGCCGATCATGCCTGGCGTGCTGCTCATCGAGGGCATGGCGCAGACTGCCGGCGCGATATGCGCCCGCAAGGATGGCATCGGCGGCAACCTCGTCTATTTCATGACGATCGACAATGCCCGGTTCCGCAAGCCGGTCGTTCCCGGCGATCGTGTCGAGTTCCACGTTGTGAAATTGAAGCAGCGCGGCACGATCTGGAAATTCCATTGCGACGCCAAGGTCGACGGTTCTCTGGTCGCCGAGGCCGATATCGGTGCGATGATCGTACGGAAGGATCAAGAAAAGGCATGAGCAGCATCGCAAAGAGCGCCCGCATTCATAAGCTGGCGGTTGTCGAAGACGGCGCGGTCGTCGGCGAGAATGTTGTTGTCGGCCCATTCTGCTATGTCGGTCCTAAAGTCGTGCTGCACGACGATATTCAGTTGCTCAATAATGCCGTCGTGACTGGCCGCACGACGATCGGGAAAGGAACGAAGATCTTTCCTATGGCCGTTGTGGGCGGCGATCCGCAGAGCGTTCATCATCACGGCGAAGAAACGACGCTGGAGATCGGCGAGAACTGCACGATCCGCGAAGGCGTGACGATCAACACTGGCACTGCCGATTACGGCGGTAAAACGATTGTTGGCAACAACAACCTGTTTCTTGCCAACTCGCATGTCGCTCACGATTGCCGCGTTGGTAACAATGTCATCATGTCGAACAACGTGATGCTGGCGGGTCATGTAACGATTGAGGATCGCGCCATCCTCGGCGGCGGCTGTGCCGTGCATCAATTCACCCGCATCGGTCGACAGGCATTTATCGGCGGGCTCACGGCTGCGAGCTACGATGTGATCCCCTACGGCATGTTGAACGGCAATCCGGGTGTATTGTCTGGCCTGAATGTCGTCGGCATGACGCGTGCGGGCATAGACCGCGCTGTCATCCATCGGGTTCGCCGCGCCTACAAGAGCATCTTCGAAAACGAAGGCTCCATCCGTGACAATGCAGCGGCTATCCGCGAAGAATATGCCGATTGCAGGGAAGTGATGGAGATCCTTGATTTCATCGCTGCCGATAGCGACCGTGCATTGTCATCGCCCAATCGCGGCAAGGCTTGAAGTGGTTTCGGCCGGCCAAAGCGACAAAGGCAGGCTAGCGATCATCGCAGGCAGCGGGCTTTTGCCGGTTTACGTCGCCGATGCCGCCCGTCAGGCTGGTGAAGATCCCGTCATTATCGCATTGACGGATGAGGCGGATCGGGATTGGTCCACTTTCGATCATGCCAATCTCGGCGTCGGCAATTTTGCCGGCCTCGAAGCGATGTTCCGTCGTCACGGCGTCGATCGCGTCGTCATGTCTGGCGGCGTTGCGCGGCGGCCTTCCTGGCGGCAAGTGCATCCGACCTGGCGCGTCATCAGGGAACTTCCCTCGACCATACGAACCCTTCTTTCGGGCGGCGACAATGCTGTTCTGCAGATGGTCATCCGATTGATCGAAGCCGGCGGCGTACGCGTCGTCGGTGCGCATGAAATCGCGCCCGATCTTTTGGCGACGACCGGGCCTCTGGGGAAAATCGCGCCAGCGGACGAAGATCTGCGTGATATTGCGCAGGGTGCCAAGGCTGCGGATGCACTCGGGCTTCTGGATGTCGGGCAGGGCGCGGTCAGCGTCGGCGGTCGTGTCGTGGCGCTTGAAGGTGCCGAGGGCACGGACAAGATGATCGAGCGGGTTGCCGAGTTGCGCGGGGCTGGGCGCATTTCCAATCGTCGGCGCGGTGTTCTCGTCAAGCTCTGCAAGCCGCAGCAGGACATCCGGGCCGATTTGCCGTCGATTGGCGTGTCCACGGTGTTGAATGCAAAAAAAGCGGGGCTGGCCGGAGTAGCCATCGAAGCCGGCAGAGCTCTCATTCTCGATCGGCAAGCGGTGATCGCCACTGCTGACGAAGCTGGTATTTTCGTCTGTGGCATCGACCGCGGCCTGAGTGCGGAGGGCTTCATGTGAGTGCAGCGCCTTTAAAGCTTGCTGTCGTTGCTGGCGAGGTTTCCGGCGATTTGCTGGGCGGCGATCTCGTCGCTGCCCTGAAGCGCCGTTACGGCGGTCCGGTCGAGTTGATGGGTGTTGGCGGAGAAGCGTTGGAAGCGCAGGGGCTTCGATCGCTCTTCGATTATTCCGAACTTTCGATCATGGGATTCATCCAGGTCATCAAGCGTCTGCCGAAGCTACTTGCCCGCATCCGGCAGACGGCCGATGCGATCATTGCCGCGAAGCCTGACATGCTTCTGATCATCGACAGCCCCGATTTCACCCATCGCGTTGCAAAGCGGGTGCGCAAGGCTCTGCCCAAACTGCCGATCGTCGATTACGTCTGCCCCAGCGTCTGGGCATGGAAGGAATATCGCGCACAGGAAATGCTTGGCTATGTCGACCATGTGCTGGCCGTATTACCGTTCGAGCCTGCCGCCATGGAGCGCCTGGGCGGTCCGGCAACCTCCTATGTCGGCCACCGGTTGACAGTGGATGCCGATCTTCTGGAGACGCGCCGACAGCGCGCCTTGCGCGGGCTGGCTCGCCCTGATGAGCCAAGGACGATCCTGCTTTTGCCTGGATCGCGCGCATCGGAAATCAGGCAGCTTCTTCCAGTTTTTGAGCAGGCTACCAAAGAACTTAGCCGGCGAAACGATAACCTTCGCTTTCTGCTGCCGACCGTGCCTCGGCAGGAGGCATTGGTTCGTTCTTTGACTGAGGGCTGGCAGATCAAGCCCGATATCCTTGTCGGCCAAAGCGCCAAGTGGAGTGCTTTCGCGCAGGCGGATGCCGCAATGGCGGCCTCCGGCACCGTTATTCTCGAGTTGGGACTTGCGGGCGTCCCAGTGGTCTCGACCTACAAAACGGAGTGGCTCGCAAAGTTCGTGCTGTCGCGTATCAAGATATGGACGGCGGCTTTGCCGAACCTGATTGCCGACTACGCAGTCCTGCCCGAACTTATCAACGACATTCTGCGACCGGGTATGCTGGCCCGTTATATGGAGCGGCTGTCGAACGAAACACCGGAGCGGGCGGCAATGCTTGCAGGTTACGATCTCGTCTGGGAGCGGATGCAGACCCAGGAGCCACCCGGCGACAAGGCGGCGCAGATTGTGCTGGAGGTTCTAGCCCATAAAAAAACCGGTCATCTCTGACCGGTTTTTTGTTTCAGAACAGAAGCTTAGCGCTTGGAAACGGGCACATATTCGCGCAGCGGAGCGCCCGTGTAGAGCTGGCGCGGACGGCCGATGCGCTGATGCGGATCCTCGATCATTTCGTTCCACTGAGCGATCCAGCCGACGGTACGGGCGAGAGCGAAGAGAACGGTGAACATGGTCGTGGGGAAGCCGAGAGCCTTCAGCGTGATGCCGGAGTAGAAATCGACGTTCGGATACAGCTTCTTCTCGATGAAATATTCGTCGGTCAGGGCGATGCGTTCCAGCTCGATGGCGATGTCGAGCAGCGGATCGTCCTTGATGCCGAGTTCGCCGAGAACCTCGTGCGCCGTCTTCTGCATGATCTTGGCGCGCGGATCGTAGTTCTTGTAAACGCGGTGACCGAAGCCCATCAGGCGGAACGGATCGTTCTTGTCCTTGGCGCGGGCGATGAATTCCGGAATGCGGTCGACCGTGCCGATTTCATTCAGCATGTTCAGAGCCGCTTCGTTGGCGCCGCCGTGAGCCGGACCCCAGAGGCAGGCAATGCCCGCAGCGATACAGGCGAACGGATTGGCACCGGAGGAGCCAGCCAGGCGAACCGTCGAGGTCGAGGCATTCTGCTCGTGGTCGGCATGCAGGATGAAGATGCGGTCCATGGCGCGTGCGAGCACCGGATTGACGACATATTCTTCGCACGGAACGGCAAAGCACATGCGCAGGAAGTTCGATGCGTAGTCGAGATCGTTCTTCGGATAAACGAAGGGCTGGCCGATATAGTACTTATAGGCCATGGCGGCAAGCGTCGGCATCTTTGCGATCATGCGCAGGCTTGCGACCATGCGCTGGTGCGGATCGGTGATGTCGGTCGAGTCATGATAGAAGGCCGAGAGCGCGCCGACGCAGCCGCACATGACGGCCATCGGATGCGCGTCACGGCGGAAACCCGTGAAGAAGCGCGACATCTGCTCGTGCACCATGGTATGGTGGGTCACGCGGTAATCGAAGTCCTTCTTCTGCGCT
>JBCNPI010000128.1:0-14953 GCA_039593415.1 Rhizobium sp.
CTTCAGACCACAAATTTTGACATCGGGGTTCATGGCAGCGGAGTGACATGAAAATTCGAAAGAGTCGAGCCTAAAGGCGACGTGGGCGGGATTTTTGCGCTCCTCCCATCACGCGGTTGCCGCCTGTCTCAGGCCATCTCGTCCTTCGAGGCTTCGCCCTACGGGCTCGCGCCTCAGGATGAGGATGGAATAGCAACGTCGCATTAAGCCGATTCAGGCTGCATGAAACCCATTTCCGGTCAAAGTGCCATATTGCGCGGAAGATTAGCCCTCATGGTGCTCGCAGGGCCGCAGGTCCGAAGCCTCGAACCACGAGGGCGGATGAGAGACCTTAGCGTATTCCGTTTATCAGGGCATGCCGCTCAGTCAAAATCGATCGCATGCAGATGGCTGCCGTGGCGCTTAAGCCAGGCCTTGGCCTCGTCCATGTCGGGGCAGAGCTTGCGGCAGAGCGCCCAGAAGCGTGGGCCGTGGTTCATTTCGCGCAAATGCGCGACCTCATGGGCAGCGAGGTAATCGATGACCAATGGCGGCGCCATGACGATGCGCCAGGAGAAGCTCAGGTTCCCTTCCGAGGAGCAGGAGCCCCAACGGCTGCGAGTATCCTTCATGGTGATTGACGTGACCGTGGCGCGGATGGATTTGGCGTGGACAGCCACAAGTTTTTCCAGATCGGTCCGGGCCTCCTTCTTGAGGAAGGTGGCGATGCGGCGGGCGGCGTGTTCGGGCAAGCCGCTGACACGCAGCACCGGCATGCCTTCGACGATGACGGCTTCGGTCAGGCCGCGCAGGGTGCCGGTATGCTCGATCCGGTGCCGCACGCCACGCAGCAGGATTTCGCTGCCGCTGCGCAGGCTGCTGTCGGCTGCAAATTTCGATAGCTTGGTCAGAAGCCAGCCCTGATGACGGTCGAGGAAGGCATTGACCTCGCGGGCGGAAAGGCCGCGCGGGACCGTCATCTTCAGCGCCCGTCCGCCGGGCTCGATTCTCAGCGTGATACGCGTCGCGCGCTCATGCTGGCGGATCGTCAGCGGCATCAGCCGGCCGGCGACATCGAGGGTGCGCGTTTCCGGCGCGGCCAACTTGGCTTGCGGTTTGCGGGATCTGGAGAGCAGCGGAAACATGAAGCAGTTTTATATGATTCGCAGGTTTTTCTGGCAAAGAAAAACCGGCATCGGATAATGCCGGTTTTGACCTCGTGACGGAAGTTCCGTCACGGCGTCTGGAATTCAGTCGGCGAGCCGCCATTGTCATTGCGCTTAACGTTGTTGCGCTCGCGCATAAAGCGGTCGAACTCTTCTTGATCCTTGGCGCGGCGCAGTTCGCGGGCGTAGGCGTCGAACTCGGCGCGCATTTCGTCCAGCTTGCGGCGCTCCTGTTCGAGGCGCTCGAGCTCAGCCCGGCGCCAGTCGTCGAAGGCGACGTTGCCGGTGGAGGAATAGGAGTGGCGATGACGATTGCGATGACGTCCGCAGCCAGCAAACATGCCGTCGGTCCTTTCATTCACATCCCGTTTGAATTCCCGCAAACGTTCTCCGAAGAGAATATAGGCGAGCATGGCGAAGCCCAGGGGCCAGAAGACCACGAAGCCGAGCACCATCAGGGCAATAGTAGCCGGAGTCCAATCCGGACGAAGCAATGCAGATTGGTTCATTGTCAGGTATCCTCGCACGGCGCATCGCCCCTCGACCAATACCGGTCAATGGTCAGGCTTCTGCGCGGTTTTTAAAGCTCTACCTGCATCTCAGCGCGTTCCAAGGACGCGCGGCGCGGTAAACGGTCCGATCTCTGCGGTACCGTTGGAATCGAGATGGTAACCTCTTCGTGAGGCTTCAATGGCATCGCCGGGCGGAATCGGACAAGTGCTTGAATCCGCGCGGATAATTCAACAAAAGCTAATTATTCGCAATCTCAGGCGGATTTGCCGCCCTTGATGACCCGCTTGACCACCGGCCGGCCGGCGCGGGCGTGTTCGCGGGTGAAGGACAGAATGCGCGGCGCGATCTCGCGGCGGAAGCGCGAGCCGTTGAAGACGCCATAATGGCCGACATCAGGCTGGAGATAATGCATGCGCATGTGGTCGGGGATATTGGTGCAAATGGTCTGCGCCGCATGCGTCTGGCCGACGCCGGAGATATCGTCGTTTTCGCCTTCGACGGTTAAAAGCGCGATATTGCGGACGGCGGCGGCATCGACGCGCTCTCCGCGATGCATAAGCTCGCCCTTGGGCAGCGCATGCTTGATGAAGACCTGATCGACAGTCTGCAGATAGAATTCCGCCGTCAGATCCATGACGGCCAGATATTCGTCGTAGAAATCGCGGTGCTTCTCGGCCGGCTCGCCATCATTCTTGACGAGATGCACGAAGAAATCCTTGTGCGCGATCATATGCCGGTCGAGATTCATCGACATGAAGCCGGAAAGCTGCAGGAAGCCGGGATAGACCGGACGCATGAAGCCGGGCTGCGGCCAGGGCACGTTCATGACGACGTTGTCGGCAAACCATTCCAGCGGCTTGTGCTTGGCGAGCTGGTTGACGGCGGTCGGATTGATGCGGGTGTCGATCGGGCCGCCCATCAGCGTCATGGATGAAGGTGCCAGGGGATCGCCCGCCGCTTCCATGACGGCGGCCGCCGCCAGAACCGGCACCGAGGGCTGACAGACAGCGACGACATGCGTGTCCGGCCCGAGATGATGCAGCATCTCGACGACGTAGTCGATATAGTCTTCCAGATCGAAGGTGCCTTCGGTCATCGGCACCATGCGGGCATCGATCCAATCGGTGATGTAGACGTCGGCGCCCGGCAGCAGGGCTTCTACCGTGCCGCGCAGCAGCGTCGCATAGTGGCCCGACATTGGCGCAACGATCAGGATGCGGGGATCGTGGCCATGGCCGGCGGGCAGGCTGCGCTCGAAATGGATAAGATTGCAGAAGGGCTTCTTCCAGACGATCTTTTCGTGCACCGAGACGCGTTTGCCCTCGATCTCGATCTCATGCAGCCCGAATTCCGGCTTGCCGTAGCGCCGGGTCGTGCGCTCGAAAACCTCGAGGCTCGCCGTGAAGGTACGGCCGAAGACGGTATGAGAGAGAGGATTGAGGGGATTGGCATAGGCCAGGCGCATCATGTCTGCCGCGGCGCGAAAAGGGGCAAGAGCGGCGTGATTGAGTTCATAAAACTGATAAAACATCGGGGCTATACCTTTCGTGATGCGGTATGCGAACGCGCAAATCACCTAAATTATTGAATGCATGCGCCTTGCGTGTCGCTACCTTCGCTGCGGCGCTTCTCCTGTCGCGCCATGCAGCAGGATGATCGCGGCTCCTCTGCCTCATCCTTTAAGCACTTATTATCCAACCTAGCAGCTTTTGCTGCAGGGCAACATAATGACTGCCGATTCTTTCTATAAAAAATGCCGGAGAATCGCTTCTCCGACATCAACAATGATCTCAAAAAGTTAAAGTTCCTGAGATTCCCACGCCTCACGCGTCGGCTAGGAACGTTTGGCGCTGCGTGCCCAAGCCTTCCATTCCGAGCTCGACGACATCGCCCGGCTTCAGGTACTGCGGCGGCTTCATGCCCATGCCGACGCCCGGAGGCGTGCCGGTGGAGATGACATCACCCGGGTGCAGCGACATGAACTGACTGAGATAGGAGACGAGGTAGGCGACGCCATAGACCATGGTCCTGGTCGAGCCGTTCTGCATCATCTTGCCGTTGACCTTGAGCCACATGCCGAGATTCTGCGGATCGGCAATCTCGTCCTTGGTGACGAGCCATGGGCCGATCGGACCGAAGGTGTCGCAGGACTTACCTTTGGTCCACTGTCCCGAGCGCTCGGTCTGGAAAGCGCGCTCGGAAACATCGTGGGACACGCAGTAGCCGGCGACATAGTCGAGAGCGTCGGCTTCGCTGACATATTTCGCGGTCTTGCCAATCACGACGCCGAGCTCGACTTCCCAGTCGGTCTTTTCGGAACCGCGCGGGATCAGCACATTGTCGTTCGGGCCGACGATGGCCGAGCTTGCCTTCATGAAGATGATCGGCTCGGGCGGTACGGTGGCGCCGGTTTCGGCTGCGTGGTCGGAGAAATTCAGGCCGATGCAGATGAACTTGCCGGTGCCGGCAACGCAGGCGCCGAGCCGGCCTTCCGGCAGCTCGGGCAGGCTCTTGGGATCGAGAGCCGCGATCCTTGCCAGACCTGCGGGTGAAATGGCCTCGCCGCCGATATCGGCAACATGGGCCGAGAGATCGCGGATCTTGCCGTCGCTATCGAGAAGCGCCGGCTTTTCCTTGCCGACTTGGCCAACACGCAACAGTTTCATGGATTTTCCTTCCCTGCATTTTCAAAGAGGAGATTGCCTTAACGACAAAATTGCTGGCACCACATATGAACGAGTTATTCACCAGTGTCACCAATCGATTTTAAGGAGCCTAGCATGGCTCGGTCTTCCGCGCCGGAAAAACAGCTTTTCTAACGCGGAGACAATGATCGCGCGATTTCGACGATGACGTCGAAGGCGGTGTCGATATCATCAGCCGTCGCTTCGAACTGGCCGGCCTGGAAGCGGATGACCAGACGGCCGCCGACGCGGGTCTGCGTCAGGTAGATGCGTCCATCATTGTTGATTGCCGTAATCAGACGCTGCGTATGCTGTTCCTGATCCACGCCCGCAGGCGACTTATGATCGAAGGAAAATAGCGACAGGAACGGCTCGGTAACGATTTCGAAATCCGGCTCTGCAGCCAGGCGCTTCGCCAGATTCTGCGACCAGGAAACATGGTTGCGGATCATCGTGCGCAAGCCTTCCAGGCCGTGATAACGTAGCAGGAACCAAAGCTTCAGCGCGCGGAAGCGGCGTCCGAGCGGTACCGACCATTCCGAATAGTTGATGATGCCGTCGTGGCCGTGAGTGCGCAGATATTCGGGCTGGATCGCCAGCGTGCGGACCAGCGTCTCCGGCTCGCGCACGAACTGGACGGAGCAATCGAACTGCGCACCAAGCCATTTATGCGGATTGAAGACGATGGAATCGGCCTGCTCGACGCCTTGCCAGAGCGTGCGGAATTCCGGGCAGATCATCGCCGATCCCGCCCAGGCGGCATCGACATGGACATAGAGCCCATGCGCATGCGCAACCTCGACGACGGCAGCGATATCGTCACAGGCACCGACACTAGTACCGCCGACGCAGGCGATGACACCGGCAGGCAAAAGCCCGGCCGCTCGATCGCGCTCTATGGCCGATGCAAGCGCCTTCGGGTCCATGGCCTTGCTGGGGCCGCCTGAGGGAATACGCACCAGATTTTCCGCGCCGACGCCGGCAATCCAGATAGCTCGGTCGATGGACGTGTGCACTTGGTCGGTCGAATAGATGCGCACCGCCTTGTTTCCGGCGAGCCCTTGGCTGTTGCCCTGCCAGTTCAGCGCTCTCTCGCGCATCACGAGGACGGCCGCGAGAGTTGCCGTCGACGCGGAATCCTGAATGACGCCTGTGAAGGTTTCAGGTAGACCGAGCGCCTGGCGCAGCCAATCGACCACTTTTGTTTCAAGCTCGGTCGCGGAAGGCGATGTCTGCCAGAGCATGCATTGAGCGGCGATGGCACTGACCAGATATTCAGCAATCACCGAAACCGGGGCGGCATTGGCGGGAAAGTAGGCGAAGAAGCGCGGATGCTGCCAATGTGTCATGCCGGGGACGAGGATATCCTCAAAATCCTTGAAGATATCCTCCATGGCTTCGCCTGTTGCCGGCGGAGAATCGGCGATGTGGGCCGCAATCTCGCCCGGGGCCATCTTTGCCCGGACGGGCCTGTCGCGAAGCGACGCGCGGTAATCCGCGCCCCAATTGGCCGCCTTCTCCGACCATTGCCGGAACTGCTCCCAATTCATGACGGACCTCCCCGCTCCATCGCCTGCTCTACCGAATGGGGCGGACCTTAGACCGGTTTTGGAAGGCGGTCGAGTATCAGAATAGTTCGTCGAGCGCGGGTCCAAGCGGCACGATGCCGGTGGGATTAAGCGTTTTGATCGAGTAGTAGCCGCGCTTGATATGATCGAAATTCACGGTTTCGGCGATGCCGGGCCAATCAAGCATGCGGCGGCAGAAGGACTGCAGATTGGCATAGTCCGACAATCGACGGAGATTGCTTTTGAAGAGGCCGTGATAGGCGACATCGAAACGGATGAGAGTGACGAACAGCCTGATATCGCTTTCAGTGGGATTGTTGGTAAAGAGGAAATCCTTGCCCTCCAATTCCGTCTCGATCCGATCGAGGCAATCGAAGACCTCGTTGAAGGCCTCTTCATAAGCGATCTGCGTCGTCGCGAAGCCGGCGCGATAGACGCCATTGTTGAGAACAGGGTAGATCCGGGCATTGAAACTGTCGATTTGTTTCCGCTTGGCGGCCGGATAAAGATCGATGTCGTTGCGAGCAAGACCGCCGAAGCCGTCATTCAGCATGCGCAGGATGTCGGACGACTCATTGTTGACGATCGTGCCGGTCCGCTTGTCCCAAAGTACCGGAACTGTGGCGCGTCCGGTGAAGGCCGGATCGGCCTTTGTATAGATCTCGTGCATGAAGGTAGCGCCGTTTACAGGATCGTTCGTGGCGCCGGGATAATCACCAAATCGCCAGCCCTGCTTGGAAAGAACGGGTTCGACAACGGAAACGGAAATGGCATCTTCCAGCCCCTTCAGCTTGCGGCCGATTAGGGTACGCGACGCCCAGGGGCAGATCAGTGCGACATATAGGTGATAGCGGCCGGCTTCGGCCGCGAAACCGCCCTCGCCCGTCGGCCCGGGCCGACCATCCGGCGTTACCCAGTTGCGGAAGCTTGAAACCTGGCGAACGAAACCGCCCTTCTCATCCTTGGCCTGGACCGGCTGCCACTCCTCAGTCCATTTTCCATTTACCAGCAAGGCTTTGTCTCCACTCGCGCGGGTTCATCGACCCCCAGCATAGCGGAACAGAATTTCACTGGAATAACGCAAACTTGAAACAGACTGTCTACCTGGCGAATGCGGATGGCTCTATGTATCAAACGATGCGTTTTGCGATCAGATTTGTTGGAGAAATCCCGTGGCAACATCCGTTTCCGGTGTCAGAACCGACCATGCCAGCCGTTATCTCCAGCAGCTCTGCAAGCACTGGAGCCATCGCTTCAGCGTGGAATTCGATGCCGCCGCCGGCAAAGTGCCGTTCAGCCCAGAAAGCTCCCTCGACCTGGTGGCAGAGCCCGACAACCTTATCATGACCCTGACCGTCGAGAAGCCCGAAGACCTCGAGCGCATGCAGAACGTCGTCGCCGACCACCTCAAGCGCTTCGCCTTCCGCGAGGAGCTCGACGTGAGCTGGGCAGCTCGAGTTTAAGTTCGCATCCCTATTTATAACCCGCCAACGGCCGGTTTCGTGCGCCAACGGCCGATCATCTCCAAGGAAAGAAGCCCTCATGACATCAAGCAACAGCCGCGAATCCCAATATCCGGTCGACAAGCTCTTTCTCGATCGCTGGTCGCCGCGCGCCTATTCCAACGAAACCATGCCGGAAGCCGACCTGCTGACCATTCTGGAAGCGGCACATTGGGCACCCTCCGCCTCGAATCTGCAGCCCTGGCGCTTCCTCTATGCCCTGCGCGGCTCGCAACATTGGGATCGGTTTTTGAGCGTCCTGATCGACTTCAACCAGGGCTGGGTAAAATCGGCCGCCGCGCTGCTCTTCGTTATCTCCCGCACCCATAGCGGCGAGGTTGGCTCCGCCGAACAGAAGCCGAGCTACAGCCATTCCTTCGATGCGGGCGCGGCCTGGGGCTTCCTGGCGATCCAGGCACATTTAGCCGGCTATGAAGCCCATGGCATGACCGGCTTCCACGTCGAGAAATCCTATGAGGTTCTGGGCATACCCGATGGCTTCCGCGTCGAGGCCGCCGTTGCAATCGGCAAGATCGGCGACAAGAACCAGCTTCCGGAAAAGCTGCGCGAGCGCGAAGTGCCAAGCCAGCGCAAGCCTCTCTCGGAACTGGCCTTCAACGGCACCTTCATCGCCAAGTAATCGATATAAAGAAAAGGGCCCGCCGGAGTTTCTTCGGCGGGCCCTTTTGCATGTGATTTAAACAATCAGATGTCGAGATTGGCAACGCTCAACGCGTTATCCTGAATGAACTCGCGCCGCGGCTCGACCTCGTCCCCCATGAGCCGGGCAAACAAGCCGTCGGCATCGGTCGCATCCGTGACCTTCACCTGCAGCAGCGAACGGACGTTCGGATCGAGCGTCGTTTCCCAGAGCTGTTCGGCATTCATCTCGCCGAGACCTTTATAGCGCTGCAGCGTCAGACCCTTGCGGCCACCTGCAAAGATCGTATCCAGCAGCTGGCGGGGACCGGAAATCTCCGTCTCGCCGTCGCGGCGAACAAGCTTCGGCGGCATCACATAGACTTCCTTCAGCCGTGAGCCGAGCTGGTCGATAAGGCGGGCATCCTGCGAGCCGATGAGCGCCATGTCGAGGAACACGACTTCCTTGACGCCGCGCACGGTGCGCTCGAAGCGCAGGCCGCCCTCGCCCGTCACGGCGCCGGTCCAACCGCGCTCGGTTTCCTCGGCAATGACGTCGAGCCGCTTGGCAACGTCGTTGGCAAGCACCTCCGCCCGCGTGGGATCGCTGACCATTTCGGCATTGAGAGCCCCTGCGATTGCCGCCTGCTCGACGACAGCGCGATTGTAGCGGGAATGCAGATTGTCGATCAGCGTACGCAGGCGCAGTGCGTCGTAAATCGCCTCGCGCAGATCCTGACCGGTGCGGACTTCACCGTTGCCAAGGCGCAGACTTGCATCGTCCGTGCCCTGGCCGATCAGGTATTCTTCCAGCGCCTTCTCATCCTTGACATATTGCACCGACTTGCCGCGCGTCACCTTATAGAGCGGCGGCTGCGCGATATAGAGATGACCGCGCTCGATGAGATCGGGCATCTGACGGAAGAAGAAGGTCAGAAGCAGGGTGCGGATATGCGCGCCGTCGACGTCGGCGTCCGTCATGATGATGATCTTGTGGTAGCGCAGCTTTTCGGCGTTGAATTCGTCCTTGCCGATGCCGGTGCCGAGCGCGGTGATCAGCGTGCCGATTTCCTGGCTCGACAGCATCTTGTCGAAGCGGGCGCGCTCGACATTGAGGATCTTGCCGCGCAGCGGCAGGATGGCCTGGTTTTCACGCGAACGGCCCTGCTTGGCAGAGCCGCCAGCCGAGTCACCCTCGACGAGGAAGACTTCGGACTTGGCGGGATCGCGTTCGGAGCAGTCGGCAAGCTTGCCGGGCAGCGAGGCGATATCCAGTGCACCCTTGCGGCGTGTCAGTTCGCGCGCCTTACGGGCAGCTTCGCGGGCGGCGGCGGCCTCGACGACCTTGCCGACCAGAACCTTGGCTTCGGACGGATGCTCTTCGAGCCAGGTACTGAGGGCTTCGTTGACCAGGCTTTCGACGACCGGGCGAACTTCGGAGGAAACCAGCTTGTCCTTGGTCTGCGACGAGAATTTCGGATCGGGAACTTTGACCGACAGCACGGCCGTCAGGCCTTCGCGGCAATCGTCGCCCGTCAGCGTCACCTTTTCCTTCTTGGTAATGCCCGAGCTGTCCGCATAAGACGTGATCTGGCGCGTCAAGGCGGCGCGGAAGCCGGCCATGTGCGTGCCGCCGTCGCGCTGCGGGATGTTGTTGGTGAAGCAGAGCACGTTTTCGTGGTAACTGTCGTTCCACCACATCGCCACTTCGACGGTGATGCCATCCTTCTCGCTGCGGATCGACACCGGCTTCTGGACGAGCGGCTTCTTGGCGCGGTCGAGATAGGCGACGAAGGCTTCCAGGCCGCCGTCGTAAAGCAGCTCTTCCTGCTTGACGTCGGAATGACGCTTGTCCGTCAAAAGGATGCGGACGCCGGAATTCAGGAAGGCGAGTTCGCGCAGGCGATGCTCGAGCGTTCCGTAATCGAATTCCGTCATCGTGAAGGTTTCAGCACTCGGCATGAAGCTCACTTCGGTGCCGGTTTCATTGCCCGCGATACCCGTTTCCTTCAGCGGTGCATCCGCCACGCCATGGGTAAAGCTCATTTCATGGATCTTGCCCTGGCGGCGAATCTTCAGCTTCAGCCAGACGGAAAGTGCATTGACGACCGACACGCCAACGCCGTGCAGGCCACCGGAAACCTTGTAGGAATTCTGGTCGAACTTACCGCCGGCATGAAGCTGGGTCATGATAACCTCAGCCGCCGAAACACCTTCGCCGCTGTGAATATCCGTTGGGATGCCGCGACCATTATCAGTGACCGTGACGGAGCCATCGGGATTAAGCGTGACCGTCACGATGTCGGCATGGCCAGCCAAGGCTTCGTCAATGGCGTTGTCGACGACCTCATAAACCATGTGATGCAGGCCCGAGCCGTCATCCGTGTCGCCGATATACATGCCGGGACGCTTGCGCACCGCATCAAGTCCTTTCAGGACCTTGATGCTATCTGCGCCATACTCGGCGTTGCCACCGTTATCGGTTACGGGTGTGTCGGTCATATATTGAAGTCTTTCCAGTGTTTTAGAGAACCCTGCCGATCCCTTGCGAATCAGCGGTTTTTCCTAGCCTGAATATAGGATGTTTCACCTTGAAGTTCCAAACGGAAGGCCCCGAAATCAGGTATAAAACAGGGGATTAAGGCGCTTTTCAGCCGGTTTTTCCCGCATTTTCCAGAACCTTGGAGAGTTCGCGGATCGTCGCCTCGTCAAGGCTGCGGATCTTGCCCGCCAAGTGGTTGACGAAGGCCGTATATTCAGGCGAAAGCCCCGAGGTATCGACGACGACGCGTGGGTCGGAAAACCGCGCCAGCAGGAACAATTCCTCGGCCTCGTCCCAGATGATGTTGAAATAGCCGGCGATGCGCTGCAAGAGATCGAAGGTTGGCAGACCGCGCTTTCCGTGTTCCAAGGCGGACAAATAAGCCGGAGTCACATTGAGAGCAGCCGCCATCTGCTTTTGCGAGACGCCCTTGCGCAGCCTCAATTTCCGTACAGCTTCGCCGAAGGGGGTCAAGGCTTCTCCCCCTTCATGCGCGACAGACGAATATAAAGGGCACCCTCGCCGCCGTGATGCTGTGCCGCCGTTTCATAGGAGGAGATCAGGAAGCGGAATTCCGGCTTGGAAAACCAGAGCGGCACGGCACGTTTCAACGCGCCTTCACTGCCCATGGAACTGCCCTTGCCGGTGATGACGAGCACATGGCGAAGACCGCGGCCATGGGCACGTAACAGGAAATCCAGAAGCATGGAATGCGCCTCGCTCTGGATGAGACCGTGAAGGTCGATCCGGGCTTCGAGCGCCAGATGGCCCTTGGCGATCTTGCGCTTGACGGGACGTTCCAGCGGATGATGGCGTCCCGCGGGCTGCCTTACAGGCGCTGGAATTTCCTGCGCTTCTGCGGAAACAGGCGCCGGTTTTATCTTTGCGGCGCGGCTGCTTTCTTCGCTTTCGGCTTCCGCCTGCAGCGCCGCTTCGAAGGCCTCGATATCGGCCATACGTCCCGGCATCGGACGCGTGCTCTTGGCGACCTTGCCCCAGAGGATGCGGTCTTCCGTACTGAGCTTTCGTTCCTTGTCCTTCCGTTCCGGGGCCATCAGCCGAACCTCTGCGCCGCCGCCTTCGGAACGAGTATATAAAAATCGGCGTCATTGCGCACGATGCCGGCACGCTCTCCGGCATCGTAGCCGGAGCCGGTAAAGATGTCGCCGCGCGCCGGTCCGACAATCGCAGAGCCCGTATCGAGAGCCAGCATCAGCCGCGCGAAAGGCTTGCCTTCATCAAGATGCGTCAGGCTTTCCGAACGGATGAAGAAGGGAAAGCCGAAAGTATGGATCAACCGATCGACCGCAAGGGAACGGCCTGATACCAGCGGCACCTTGGCGGCTGCGATCGGACCCAGGGCCGGATCGCTGACATCGGCCTCACGGAAGAAAATGTAGGACCGGTTGTGCCAGAGAACTTCGTCGACCTGATCCGGGTGTGCATAGAGCCAATCACGGATCGTCTGCATCGAGATGGTTGCGCGATCCAGCAGGCCACGCTCGATGAGCAGGCGCCCGACGGCCGAGAAGGGATGGCCAGCCTTAGCGGCATAGGTGATGCGGCCGAGACGCCCATCGGGATAGCGCAGGCGCGCCGCCCCCTGCACATGCACGAAGAAGACATCGACCTTGGATTTTGCCCAGGCTATCTCCAAGCCCTTGCCCTCGAGATAGCCGCGGTCGATTTCGCCGCGATCCGGATAGACGGAAATTTCGCCGTCCTGAAGCCTGCCGAACATATAGGACGGATCGAGTTCTGCTGGACGATTGCTATCGTCCAGTTCGATCAGATCGTCCGGCCGGCGATAGAAGGGATAACGGTAGGTTTCGTCCGGCTCCGCCGACACTTCGATTTCCGGTTCGAAGAAGGCGGTGACGAAACCGGTCGCGCCGCCAGCGCTGCGAATGAAGAAGGGCTGGCAATGCTCCTCGAAGAAGGCTCTGGCTCCGGCTGCATCGCCGGGCTCTTTCTCTTCTGCGGCATCGAGAAGCGTCAGGAGATCATCGGCCGTCAGTCCGGCAGCGCCGGTGCGATAGGGCTTCACATTGCGGATATGGTTTCGGCAGTCCCTCATCGCGCGAAAAAGGCTGGAAGGATCGTCCTCCTCCCAGCCCTTCAAATCCGCGAAGGTTGCCGGCTCCAGCCTGAATTCCTGCGATGGGTTCGTCATTGTTCCGATTCGGTCGCCACGAGTTTCCAGTTCGGATCGCGCGAACGTGTGTCGCGGGCGAAGGTCCAGAGATCGCTGACCTCGGCCACGGCTTCGGCATCGCCATCGATCAAAGTGCCGGCCTTGTCATAGGTGGCGGAGATCATCTGGCTGACGATGCGCATGGTGATAAGGGCCTCCGTTCCCTTCATTTCAGCGGTGACGATGTCGGCCTTGTCGATACCGACGAACGTCGACTTAATTTTCTCGCCCTTGGCCTCTCGGTCGGCGATGGCAGCGTCGAAACCGTCATAGACTTCGCGCGAAAGCAACCCCTTCAGCGACCTGCGGTCACCTTCGGCAAAGGCCATGACGATCATCTCGTAGGCCATACGGGCACCGTTGACGAATTCCTTGGGATTGAAGGAAGGATCGGCCTTACTCACTTCGCGTAGCGAATCATTAAGCGGCGTGCCGGCGGGAGTGAAGGCATCGATGGCGGCAAACCGATCTTCCTCTTCGGTACCATCGCGCCGCGGCAGGGTCACCACCTTGCCAGCATCCGGCGCCGTCTGGCTGCTTGCCGGATCGGCGGAACCGTAGAGATCGCGCGGCGGCTTCTCATTCCCCGTGCGGCGGCCGAGAACGCTGCGCAGCTGAAAGAAGATCAGCACCGCTGCCACCAGGAAAAAGATCGTCACAAAATCGTTTGCACCCATCTCGTATCGGAACCACCGTTAAAATTAAAAGATCAATCCCCATATAGTCCGCATCGATCTATCATTCAAATAGCGGACCAGTTTCTTTATTATACGCACGAAACCAACGCTTACGCGAAGAAACCCGCTCTCAGGACTGCCGTAACATGCGCCTATCACTTCTTCCTATCTTCGTCTTTCTGATGCCTCTGGCTGAAATTGCCGGATTCATCGTGGTCGGAAAGATGATCGGCGTCTGGGCCACACTGGGGCTTGTCATCCTCAGCGCGGTCCTCGGTGCCGCTCTTTTGAGAATTCAGGGCATCGGCATTCTCCAGCGCATTTCGGCCGAAAGCCGCAATGGCGGCGATCCCGGCCGCGAGATGGTGCATGGCGCCATGATCGTGGTTGCAGCCTTCTTCCTGATGCTGCCCGGCTTCATCTCCGATATCATCGGCCTTCTGCTTTTCATTCCGGCGGTGCGCGATCTCGCCTGGAAAATCCTGCGCAAGCGCATCGTCGTCGTGGGCAATTCGCGTGCCTTTCGACGCGGACAGGGTCCGGGCGGCGGCCCGCAGCCTCGGCCGCACAATCCGGGAACGGTCGTCGATCTGGATGAAGGCGATTTCCGCCGTGAAGAACCGAACCGAAAGTCGCCATGGTCCGATCAAAAGCGGCTGAAAGACTAGAGCCGGGTGATTTCAGGTCTGTTCGACCTAAATACCGAATCCGCTCTGGAATCAAAGAAGTGGAGCATGATGTCATCCGAAAACCGATCACAGTTTTCGGCATCGTGCTCCAGAAGGACGGCCCCGGAAACGCCGGAGCCATAAGGGTTGTAAGCCCCTGTTCTAAATGCTAGATGGCGACACCCATTGAGACGTGAGAGGACACCCCCATGGCCAACGAGACCAACGGCAACGGTGCAGCCAGCCCGAGCCTCAGCATCCTTGCTCAGTACACCAAGGATCTTTCCTTTGAAAATCCGGGTGCTCCGCGCTCGCTTCAGGCCCGGGAAAATGCTCCGGACATCAATATCAATGTGAACGTCAACGCCAACCCGCTGTCGGAATCGGATTTCGACGTCGTGCTGACGCTGAATGCCGAAGCCAAGGATGGCGAGCGCGTTCTCTTCCACACCGAGCTGGTTTATGGCGGCGTCTTCCGCGTGACCGGCTTCCCCCAGGAACACATGCTGCCGCTGCTCTTCATCGAGTGCCCGCGACTGCTGTTCCCCTTCGCACGCCAGATCATCGCCGACGTCACGCGCAATGGCGGCTTCCCGCCGCTGATGATCGATCCGATCGATTTCGCGCAGATGTTCACGCAGCGCATGGCCGAAGAGCAGGCCCGCGCCCAGGTTTCGGCCGTTCCGAACTGAGCCTGAATTTCTGCATGCTGGAAACGGAAATGCCCGGATCACAATCCGGGCATTTTCTTTTGGTGCTTTGGAAGCCCTGTTACTCGGAAGCGCTATATTTGGACCAGATGCCTTTCGCGCCCAGCTTGG
>JBCNPI010000129.1:0-14811 GCA_039593415.1 Rhizobium sp.
CGGGTTTACGTGGATAAGACGACAAATCGCTCCGCGATTTGCGTCGATGGCGCGGGGTGGAGCAGCCCGGTAGCTCGTCAGGCTCATAACCTGAAGGCCGCAGGTTCAAATCCTGCCCCCGCAACCAAATACTTCCCTGCGATAACAAAGCCCCACCAACGGGCTTCTTGCGTTCCCCAGCCTGCTCGCTCAGCCAGAGCCCCCGCAAGCTCCGGCAGCCTCTCTTCGAAATCCATATATCCCACATCATAACGCCCCACCTCCAAAGCCTCTAAACAAGCAAGCCTTCCCAAAAACCACAATCACCCCAGACGAAATGCCAAACCCGAAAAACCCGGATTGGAACGCTCATGGGTACACTCCCCAAGCCGATGTATCCCATCCTGCCAAATGCGCTGTGACGTTTGCGAATGAGTATAGGCACCATACAAAACTGCCCGCTTGAAAACCAAACGGGCAGTGAGTGCATGTAATCATCCTACAACAGAATCGATCAGCTTCTCGGCTTCAAATTCTCTGCGTCGTAAAGCGGCTTGTAGCCGACGCCTGCCACTTCTACCGGATAGGTCTCGCCGAAATATTCGACCTTCAGCTTGCGTCCTTCCTGAGCAAAGGACCACGGGAGGTAAGCGAGCGCGATATTCTTGCCGATGGTCGGGCCGTAGGCGATCGAGGTAGTGAAGGAACGGCGGCCGAGACCGTCGACAAGGGTTTCGCCGGTCTCCGGATCCATGACCGGTAGGATGCCAACCGGGTAGCGGGCTACGCCGTTCGCATCGATATTGTCAGTCATGACGAGTGTGCAGAGCATGGCCGGCTGATGCTCGCGGGCGCGATATTCCAGATGCTTGGCCTTGCCGCGGAAATCGGCCTCCTTGACCTTCGGGCGGGCAAGATCGGCTTCGAGCAGATTATATTCCGTCAACAGATCGGCATTCTGCAGCCGCAGGCTCTTTTCCATGCGGCGGCTGTTGGCATAGGTCTCGACGCCGACGGCGATGGCGCCCGTCGAGCGCAGCGCATCCCAGACGGCGAGCGCATCGCCATAGGCCATGTGCAATTCCCAGCCCTGTTCGCCGACATAGGAGATGCGGAATGCGGTGACGTTCTTGCCGGCGATGCGGATCTGCTTGATCGCGGCGAAGGGGAAGTTTTCGTGCGTGAGGCTTTCCGGGTTCTCGACCACCTTCTGCAGGTTGGTGCGGGCGTTCGGTCCCCATATGCCGATCGTGACATAGCGTTCGGTGACGTCGGTGATGGTGACGTCGAAGCCCTTATCCTGTGCTACGCGGCGCATGTAGTGGAAGTCGCGCGGGCCGGCATCGGCGCCGTCGATCAGGCGGCAGCGGTCGGCCATGCGGATCACGGTGAAGTCGGCGCGCACCATGCCCTCGTCGTCGAGGAAGTGGGTGTAGATGCCCTTGCCGATATTGGCGTCGCCACCGATCTTGGCCGCGCAGAGCCATTCCAGCAGCTCGAGATGGTCTGGACCTTCGATGTCGTACATGGCGAAATGCGAGAGATTGATCATGCCGCAATCCTCGCTCAGCGCCAGGTGCTCGGCATTGGAGACGCGCCAGAAATGACGATTGTCCCATTCGTTTTCACGCACGGGGATGCGGTCGCCGTATTTGTCCAGCAGGTGCTCGTTTGCGGCATAGCCGTGGGCGCGCTCCCAGCCGCCAAGCTCCATGAAATAGCCGCCGAGCTCTTTTTCCCGCTCATAGAAGGGCGAGCGGCGGACATTGCGGCCGGTGGCATAGGGTTCGCGCGGGTGGACAGCGGGATTGTAGATCTTCTGCGCAGCCTCGGTGCAGCGGCCTTCGATGAACTTCTCTTCCAGCATATGCGGATAGAAGCGGGAATAATCGATCCTGTTGTGGTCGATCGACGTGCGGCCGTCCGTCATCCAGTCGGCGACGAGCTTGCCGAAGCCGGGACCGTCCTTCACCCAGATTGCGACGCAATACCAGAGACCGCGGACCTTCTGGCTTTCGCCGACGGAAGGGCCGCCATCGGTGGTGACCTGCAGAAGGCCGTTGAAGGAGTGGCCTTCATTATAGCCGAGTTCGCCGAGGATGGGCGTCAGTTCCATGGCGCGTTCGAGCGGCTCGATGATCTGCTCCATGTCGAGATCGCGCTGCGAGGGCGACAAGCGTGCCTCGTGCTTTTCGAGGAGATCGCGGGGATGGCAGAGGCGCGGGTTCTTCTCTTCGTAATAACCCCATTCGATCTGGCCGCCTTCGGCGGTCTTCGGGTCGCCGGTGTCACGCATATAGGCCGAGTTGCCCTGGTCGCGCATCAGCGGGAAGCCGATTTCCTTGCCGGTATTGGCAAATTCATTATAGGGGCCAAAGAAGGTCAGGGGATGGTCGACCGGCATGACCGGCAGGTCTTCGCCGACCATTTCGGCGATCAGGCGGCCCCAGAGACCGGCGCAGACGATGACATATTCGGCTTCGATCGTGCCGCGGTGAGTGACAACGCCGGTGATGCGGCCGTCCTTGACGATCAGCGACTGAGCCGGCGTATTGGCGAAGGATTGCAGCTTGCCGCTCTTTTCGGCCTGGTCGATCAGCTTGCCGGCAACGGTTTGGGAACGGGGAATGACGAGGCCGGCATCCGGGTCCCACATGCCGCCCTGAACCATGCTTTCCTCGATCAGCGGGAACTTTTCCTTGATCTCGGCGGGCTCGATCAGGCGGGCGCGCGTGCCGAAGGCCTTGCCCGAGGTGACCTTGCGCTTGATTTCCGCCATACGGTCGTCATCGCCGACACGGGCGACTTCCAGGCCGCCGACGCGGGCATAATGTCCGAGCTTATCGTAGAAATCGATGGAATAGAGGGTCGTCCAGCAGGAAAGGAAGTCATGGCTGGTCGTGTAGCAGAAGTCGGATGCATGGGCCGTCGAGCCGATATCCGTTGGGATGCCTGATTTGTCGATGCCGACAATGTCGTCCCAGCCGCGCTCGATCAGATGATGGGCGATCGATGCGCCGACGATACCGCCAAGCCCGATGATGACGACCTTCGCCTTTTGAGGAAATACTGCCATTGCGTGCGACCCTGATTGATATTGGAAACGGATTTTATGATGTGTGCGGCGGCGACCAGAGCCTGTCTACGACATATTGAAGATGCTTGCACGACGACCGTAAGGCCGTTTCTCATCGAGACGCAGGGCCGACAGCCGCTCATGGCCATGTCGCAAAGGCGACGGCATCTCCTCGGTGCCTTATTGCGGGATCGACTGCATCATGATTTCGCGACGCAAGACTGGGCCTTCCTGACCGAAATAGGTGGTCAGCAGCTTGGCGAAATCATCCGACTGGTAGGTCTCGGTCAGCGTCTGATCGACGAGCAGCCGGAAGGCGGAGTCATCCTGCCGGAGGGCGATCCCATAGGGTTCACGCGTGAAGAGGCGGTTGCCGATGGCGAGCGTGGATGGACTGTGGGCATGCGATGCGAGATCGAAGAGCAGGGCGCGATCGGCGAAATAGGCGTCTATCCTATGGTTTTCGAGTGCAATCAGGCCGTCCTGGTGGGTGGCGAAATCGGCGATCCGTGTCTTCGGCACGTCGGAGCCCAGCGCTTCGCGCAGCGTCGCGCCCGTCGTCGTGTCGGCGCGAACGCCGATCGTGCTCGTCGCGGGAGCAGGCTTGGCGGAGACCTGCGCCAGCCGCTTGTCAAGGAACAAAGCCATCAGATAATCGGGCGAATCCTTGCGCAGCAGGGCGCCGGCGCCGGTGATGAAGATCGGCTGCGAGAAATCGACGCTTTGGCGCCGGCCGAGACTGATGGTCAGGGCGCCGCAGAGAAGATCGACCTGACCGCTCTTGACGGCATCGAAGCCATCGGCGAGCGTGGTTTCGACATAATCGCGCTTGAGATTGGTGACCTTGCGCCCCACGGCATCGGCGATCTTGTTACAAAGGTCGATCGCATATCCCGCCGGATTGCCATCCTTCTTCTTGAAGGAGAAGGGCGCTTCATCGCTGATATAGCCGATCCGAATCGTCCCCCTTTGGGCGATGAGATCCAGCGTCTGCGCGGCGGCGGCCGTATAGGCAGAAATGCCGAGGATAATGCCTGCCAGAACCAATCGTCTCATGCAATGTGCCGGCATGATCCTGATCTCCAAAAGAAAATTGGGCAATCGCAAAGGCTTAGACGCAGATTATGGCCTGACCGGTTTTTGTCAACGATGGATTGTCCCCCTTCGTCTGCCGTCGAGCGATGGTGGCGACCTTTCTTGTCGCGAAGATCGGCTTTTCAGCGAGACAGATTGTGACGCGCGGCCCAGCCGGAGATGGCGGCTGCAATCGCTTCGGGCTGATCTTCCGGCGCGATGTGCCTTGCCGGCCCGCAGTTTTCGATCTCCAATCCGGAAATATTCTCGCGGCACCAGCCGATCATCGCTTCGCCGACCAGCAGCGTCTCCGCCGGACCATCGAAGGTCAGCAGCAGTTTCGGGATATCTTCGCTGCGGGCAAGCCAGGCATCATAGGCTTCGATGCGCGCGACGACGTCGGCGGGTTCGCCTTCGATCGGCATGGCGCGCGGCCAGGCAAGCAGCGGCCTGCGGCTTTCGCGCGTGGGGTAGGGAGCGCGATAGACGGCGTGATCCTCGGCGCTCAATCCATTCAGGATCGTGGCTTTCAATGCCTGCTCGATGAAGAAATTCTCATCCAGAACCTTCGCTTCGCCCGTGCCCGGCGAGCGCAGCAGCTCGTAGCGGGCGCGCGCATTCGGCATGTCGTTCCAGGTCAAAGGCCTGATGATCGTTTCCATGACGGCAATGCCGCGCACACGGTCCGGATGCCGAGCGGCCCAGTCGAAGGCGAGCGCGCCGCCCCAATCGTGGCCGACCAGCACCACCTCATCGAGGGCCAGCGCTTCGAACCAGGCATCGAGATATCGCGCGTGATCACCGAAACTGTAACCGATATCTGGCTTGCCGGAACTGCCCATACCGATGAGGTCGGGGGCGAGGCGGCGGGCAGGTACGGCAATGGCCGGGATGATATGCCGCCACAGATAGGATGAGGTCGGGTTGCCATGCAGGAAGACGAAGGGTGTTCCCGTTCCGGCATCCTCGTAGAAAATCGTCGAGTCCAGTACATTGAGCGAGGGCATGTGGGTATCCTCTCGATAAATAGGATGGTAAGGTACCTGTCTATCTATCATAATGGTCAGGTGCCTGTCTATATTTATGAAAAACTGTTCTCCCGTCCGCCCGTCCCTGGGCCTGCTGCTGCGGCTTGTGCATCAACACTGGACCCAGGATGTTGAAGCCGCGTTGGAAGAAGCCGGCTATGGCGACATCCGGCCGCCGCATGCCAATGTGTTCACCTTCATACGCCCGAAGGGAATTCAGGTGAGCGAACTCACCCGGCTTGCCCATGTCCGCAAGCAGACGATGACGCAGGCGGTGGAGGAGCTGGAGCGCCTCGGCTATATCGAGCGCCGGCCCGACCCGAACGACCGGCGAGCAAGATTGGTTTTCCTGACTGAGCGTGGCAGAGGTGTGCGGCCGATCGCGGTGGCAACGGGCCGGCTCGTGGATCAACGCTGGTCCGACATCGCCGGTTCGCAGGAGATCGAAGGGCTCAAGCAGGCCTTGCAGCTGGTGCTTGGCAAGCTTCGTGGCGATGGAAGCTCCGAGGAGTCGATGGATGAGTCGGCGACATAGGCGGCTGGATCTATTGGGCCGATAATAAGGGTGCCACACGCTGCCGGTCGTTATCACGAAGAGTTTCGTTACCTCGTTACGGTTTCTAGCCTATCTCCTTTGCACCTCGATCAATCCAAGGGAACGTCGATGCAGGACAGGAACTTCATCAGCAAGGCGAGTGGCGCGAGGTGGAAAGTGGCTTTTGCTTTCTGCGCGGGTTTGGGAGCTCTTTCTGCCGCCTTCAGCCCTGCTTTGACATCGCCGGCAGCGGCCCAAACGATCATCGACGACTGGCAGAAGGTGAAGCCGCCGGCGCCGCCGGAGCTGAAGACCGTTACCGTCGATCCAAAGACGACGGCGCTGCTGATCCTCGATTTCAATGGCGCGCAGGACCCGACAAAAGGGCCGTGCAACGTGAAGACCAAGCCGCGCTGTCTGGCGTCCATCCCCAAAGTCAAAACCTTGCTCGATCAGGCACGTACCAAGGAGATGCTTGTCGTCTTCAGCCTGGCGGGCGTCGGTCAGGCGCCGGATATCGCAACCGCGCTGGCACCTTTGGCGAGCGAGCCGATCGTCAAATCCGGGCCGGACAAGTTCATCGGGACCAATCTGCGCAGCATTCTCTCAGACAAGGGCATCAAGACCGTCATCGTCACTGGCACGGCCTCGGAGGGCGCGGTGCTCGATACGGCCACAGACGCGGCGCTCAACGGCATGAACATAATTCTGCCCGTCGATGGCATGTCGTCCACCGAGCTCTACGGCGAGTAATATGTGGCCTGGCACATGGTCAATGCACCCGGCGTCTCGCAGAAGACGACCCTCACCAGCATCGACAGGATCAAATTCTGATTTGCTGTAGCCCGCCGGCCAGTAAGCGCCTTACATGCGCCATTCTCCAAAAGTGCCGTACCCGATGATTTATCGATCAACATCTCTTGAGTTTCGATAAGCATCCTTCGTGACATAGTGTTGCCGGCAACGACCGCTACGCGATAATCCACTTGGAGGATGCGATTTCATGTCTTTTCGCCAAATGGTTCCCGGCCTTGTGCTGGCTCTTTCGCTGATGTCGGCAACGGCATCAGCCGCACCGCCCGAGCAAGGCCATGGCGCATCTGCCAGCGGCGGTGGCGTGCTCTCGCTTCTGCCGCCCGATGCGGCGAGCGATCATGTGCTGAATGCCGACGGCAAGACCATGCCGTATGCGGCCACGGCGGGAACGCTCGATCTCTTCGGTCAGGATGGTCAGCGGAGCGCCGCAATCTTCTATACGGCTTATGTCGCGAAGAATCGGGATGCCAATCGGCCCCTGACTTTCGTGTTCAACGGCGGGCCAGGCGCGGCATCGGCCTTCCTCAATCTCGGGCTTGTCGGTCCGCGCATCGTCGATTTCGGCGCGGACGGGCGCGACGGCGCCAATGCCAGGCTGGTCGACAATCCGCAAAGCTGGCTCGAATTCACCGACCTGGTCTTGATCGACCCGATCGGCACAGGCTGGAGCCGCACTGCAAAACCGGACGATCAGAATGATTTCTATAGCGTAAACGGCGATGCCGAAAGCCTGTCCAAGGCGATCGCCCTTTATGTGGCCCACAACAGCCGGGCGGCCTCGCCGAAATACATTCTCGGCGAGAGCTATGGCGGATTTCGCGCAGTCAAGATTGCCAACAGCCTGCGCGAGGATCAGGGCATCCTGATCTCCGGCATCGTCATGCTCTCGCCGCTGCTGGAGGGACGGTTCGTCTTCGGCGGCGGCGAGGATGCGCTCGGTGCCGCACTGGAGCTTCCTTCCTTGGCCGCAGCCGAACTGGAACGGAAAAATGCTTTCAGCGAGAAAGTGGTGCAGGATGCCCAGGCTTTTGCCTTCAACGAGTATCTGCCCGCTCTCGCCGGGCCGCCGCCTTCGGGCGATGCCGGTCGTGCCTTCTATGGCCGTGTGGCGTCGCTGACCGGCATTCCGGAGGATGTCGTTGCCAAAAATCAGGGTTATCTCGGTGAGGTCTACCGCAAGCATTCCGATGGCGACGGTGCCGATGTGGCGAGCGCCTATGATGCTTCCTTTCTGGCACCAGATCCCTATCCCCAGTCGGAGGCCGAGCATGGCGGCGATCCGGTTCTGGATGGGTTCGTGCGCGCCTACGGCGGCGCCTTCTCGGGCTATGCCCGTGATGAGCTGGGCTTCCATACCGATATGACCTACACGCTGCTGTCGTCATCCGTGAACAGGGAATGGAAATGGGGCGGGCACAATGGCGGCTCGCGCGGCACCGCCGGTGTTGGCGACGATCTCAAGGAGCTGCTGTCGCTGACGCCATCCTTCCGCGTGATGATCGGGCAGGGCTATAGCGATCTCGTCATCCCCTTCGGCGTGAACAAATATGTGCTCGACCATATGCCCTCCGCCTTTGCTGACCGCGTGGCGATGAAGCTCTATCGCGGCGGCCATATGTTCTACACGCGGCCGGCGTCGCGCGAACAGTTCACGACGGATGCCAAGGCATTTTACGCCGGGCAAGTTAAGGCAGCGTCGGGGACGCAATCGAACTAGAGCAGCGGCGTCGTCCGAAAACCGCTCACACTTTTCGGGCCTAGTCGTGCTGCTGCAATTGAAACAGATGCTTGATGCGGGAGCTCAGCGTGGTCACGGGAGAGCCATTGACCAGCATGTCGGCATTGGCGAACAGATGGCGTTCGGCGTCGATCCTTTTCGCCATGATGGCGCCGAGTTCTTCGGCGAGCGCGGGCCTGTCGTGCAGCAGCGGCGACAGGCAATCCTCGCCGATCTCGTAGGTGACGACAAAGGTGAGGGCGCGGACGGTTCCGACCTCGCCTGTGCCCATCAGCAGGCTGCTTTCGCCAAAATAGTCGCCCGGCGCCAGCCGCGTGAGCTCGATCTGCCGATGCCCCTCGCGGCGGGTTATGCTCACGACACCCGAACGGACGATCGTGAGCGCACTCAGGCGGGCGTCCTGTTCGGCAATCACCGCATCCTTGCGATAGGTCCGGCGCTGCATATGCGAGGCCAGATGTTCCTTCTCGTCCTCCGTCAGCGATGAGAACAGCGGGATGTTGCTGACCAGCCGCCATGGCGTTCCGGGCGCATGCTGCTGTTCGGCGTGCGCTTCCGGCGTGCGCTCCGTGGCGATCGTGATTACGCCGGGAGGTCCGGCAAATTTCAAACCGGCCGCCTTCGAGTGGCGATAGAGAAGGTCGTAGATCTCGTTCTTTGCCGCCGTCGTCTGCGACATGTCGCGCACGCGGAACGAAAGCAGCAGTTCGATTGCCTGCCCGTCGATGGATGTGATGGCGACGCTGGGTTCCGGCACCTTCTGGATCGAGTTGCAGCTGATCAGCACATTCTGCATCAGATCGGCGACAATGCGGGGAAGTGTAGTCGGCTGAACGCGCACCGTCACCGTAGCGCCATGGCTTTCCTCCGGAGACGACAGATTGGTAAGCCGGGTTTTGGCAAGGACGCTGTTCGGGATGACCACGAGATCGTTGGTGCCGCTTAGCAGATACGTTGCCCGCCAATTGGTCTCGACGACGCGACCCTGGATATCATTGTCGAGAACGATCCAGTCGCCAACGGAATAGGGGCGGCCAAGATTGAGTGCGATGCCGGAAAAAACATCGCTCAACGTGCTCTGCAAGGCGAGACCGAGAATGATGGCGAAGACACCTGACGTTGCTATCAGCGTGCCGATCGGAACACTGAAAACATCGCCGACGATGGAAAGAATGGCGCCGAGATAGATGATGCCGACAATCAGGTCCTGCAGCAGCCGACCCTCGCGCGGCTTGCGTTCGAAGATCAGGAACAGCCGCACGAAGGCAATCAGCATCCAGGCGCCGTTGACCCACCAGACAATCTTGGCAAAGCCCGTGAAGGTGCGCAGCGTCACTGAGTCCTGCGGCGGGCTCGGCTCATAGGGAACGATGCCGTGATAGAGCAAGAGCAGGGTCAGGCAGGCGAAGAAGATCATCTGTCCGATCAGGCGGCCTGCGCGCTGATGACGCAGCATGACGCGACTGATGAACGTGCCGACGACGACCAGAAGGCAGAACTGGACGATCGGATCACCAAGTAGTGCGATGGACATGGGGGCTTGGCCGCATTCGGTCTTTCGGATGGGCGCTAAATTGGCATGAAAGAGGCCGCAGCGCCATATGCAGAAAAAGTATGATTAATTGACGCTGGCGCCTTGATCTCAGGATTTGTACCTTGATAATTAGATGACGATTATCATCTTATATCTGTCATCCCATCCTGCTATCGGCTCTCGCAGCGCAATCCCTAGCGCTCCGACATCATTAAGGAATACCCATGACACAGTCTTTCGAGATTCGCGGCGATCTGCTGATCGGTTCAGATTCCACAGGCGGCAACAGAACCGCGCGCGCCGTCAACCCGGCAACCAACGCAAATCTGGAGCCGGCTTTTGCGATTGCAGGCGAGGCCGATGTGGCCAGGGCCTGTGAACTGGCCGCTCAGGCGTTCGATACCTATCGGGCGACCGGTCCCGAGCAGCGCGCGGCGTTTCTCGAAAAGATTGCCGACAATATCATGGAGATTGGCGAAGCGCTGATCGAGCGGGCAACGGAAGAAACCGGCCTGCCGGTCGCGCGCTTGCAGGGCGAACGCGCTCGCACCGTCGGTCAGCTTCGGCTGTTTGCGCAGGTGGTCCGTTCGGGTGAGTGGCTCGATCTGCGAGTGGATCCGGCTTTGCCCGAGCGCAAGCCGCTGCCGCGGTCCGACCTGCGCCTGCGCCAGATCCCACTCGGCCCTGTTGCCGTCTTCGGCGCCAGCAATTTCCCGCTCGCCTTCTCGGTTGCGGGTGGTGATACGGCTTCGGCCCTTGCCGCCGGCTGCCCGGTCGTTGTCAAGGGTCATCTGGCCCATCCGGGCACGGGCGAACTGGTCGGCCGCGCCATCCGCGCCGCCGTCGCCCAATGCGGCCTGCCGGAAGGCACTTTCTCGCTGCTGACCGGCGCCAATGAAACCGGTGCCGCGCTGGTGCGCGATCCCCGCATCAAGGCCGTCGGCTTCACCGGCTCACGCGGCGGCGGTCTTGCGCTTGGCGCCATTGCCGCGGCCCGTCCGGAGCCGATCCCTGTTTATGCCGAGATGAGCAGCGTCAACCCCGTTTTCCTGTTTCCGGCAGCACTCGCTGCCCGCGCCGAGGCGATTGGCACAGGCTTCATCGATTCCCTGACGCTCGGTGCCGGCCAGTTCTGCACCAATCCCGGCCTGCTTTTTGCCATCGAAAGCCCTGATCTCGACCGCTTCGTCCAGGCAGCCGGCGATGCCCTGAGCGGTCGCGCGCCGGCGCCGATGCTGACGCCAGGCATTCATGCCGCCTTCGATAAGGGCGTTGCGGCGCTCGCGGAGCATGAGGCGGTGAAGACCGTCGCTCATGGCGCTCCAGCTGAAGGCGTCAACCGGAGCCCTGGCATCTTCTTCGAAACGGAAGCGGAGGAGTTCCTGGCCGACGAGCGTTTGGGCCACGAAGTCTTCGGCGCGGCAAGCCTTCTCGTACGCTGCAAGGATGTCGACCAGATGATTGCCGTTGCCGAAAAGCTCGAGGGTCAGCTGACCGCGACTCTGCAGATCGAAGCAGATGACTATGTCACGGCCGCCAAGCTGGTGCCGGTGCTGGAACGTAAGGCCGGGCGCATCCTCGCCAATGGTTGGCCGACGGGCGTCGAAGTTTCCCATGCCATGGTGCATGGCGGGCCTTTCCCGGCGACATCTGACAGCCGCACCACCTCGGTCGGCACGCTGGCCATCCGCCGCTTCCTGCGCCCGGTCTCCTATCAGGATCTCCCGCAAGCGCTGCTGCCGGCGGAATTGCGGAATGAGGGTGTCAAGACCCTGCCGCATCTGCTGGATGGCGTACGCAAGTAACTGCTCAGGGCCTCATCCGCCCTCGCCCTTCGAGGGGTCCTTCGGACCCTCCTCAGGGTGAGGGCTAATCATTTCTTTCAGGCGAAGCTAAGTACAAGTCGTTTCAAGCGAGCGGCTTTTTCCGTCCTCATCCTGAGGTGGGAGCGACTGAGCTTAACGAAGGAGCGACCCTCGAAGGAAGAGGGTCGGCCCCAACGCGCAGGCATGAAGACGATTGGAAGCCTCAAATCTCGGCGTAAACAATCCCGGTGAACGAGCCGGCATGGTGCAGGAGTTCGCGTTCCCCCGAGCCATCGAGGCTGGCGGAATAGAGATTGCCGCCGATGTCGGTGAAGAACATGCGATTACCAGGCAGATCGAGCGAAAGGCCGATGCCTTCGTCGAGGCCCTCGAGGATCACTTCCGATGTTGCGGCGATATCGTCCATCGCTGCCCTGTTGACGGTATTGCCGCGGGGGAGATTGCCACGGTCCGTCCAGTAGATCGTGCGAGTGGCGAGATCCAGCTCGAGGTCGATCGGTTCCGGCAGCTTGTCGAGCAGGATTTCGATGTCGCTGCGGCTCGTTGCGGTTTCGCCGGCCGGGATATTGATGCCGGCGCGGAAGATGCGGCCGAGGCCGGCATCCGGCGGTCCCTTCTGGGTCCAGTAGATCTGGCCGAGCGGCAGGTCGAGGGCGATGCCGACGCACCAGCGTTCGATATCGGCGCTGTCTTCCGGGCTATCGCCATTCTGCACCAATATTTCGATATCGCTACCATCGATATTGGCGCGCATGACGCGCATGCCTTCGCGGTCACACCAGTAGAGCTTGCCGTTGTCGCGGTCGAGTTGGATCTGCTTCGGCGTGACCAGCGTGCTGCCCGGCGGGATCAGGGTGATGTGGTTGCCGCCGTCGAGGTCCATGCGCTCGATAGAGCCGTCATGGGCGTTGTAGTCGTTGCCCATCTCCGTCCAGTAGATCCAGCCGTTCTCGCTGTCGACGAGAATGCCGTCGGGGCTGCGGCCTTGCCGCTGGACGATGAGCTTGAGATCGGTGCCGTCGATGGCGGAGGAGAGGATCCGTCCGTCGTCGATATCGAGGAAAAACAGTCTTTCAATCTTGTCGGTAGTGGTGGCAGGCGTCCGTGCTTCTGACATGAGAGCATCCTTTCGAGGGGGCGGATCTGCGGATCACAGCGTGGCAATCATGGCATCGGTTGATGACAGCATCATTCGCCGCAGCGATCAGCACGAACATCTGCTGCGTTGCAGCAAAGTCAAGGGCACCGATGTCGCGGGAGCGGCGATCGGGCGTCAAATAACTGTCATCGATCTGATATAAACCCCCGTAATTCTTAGGGGCTCTACCAGTCTGGGCTGAAAATCCGAAGCCGGAGGTGATTGATATCATGTCGACGCTCCAGCAGGTCGCCTTTCGTGCCGGATGTTCGGTCGCGACCGCCAGCCGGGTCATGAATCGCACCGGTCCGGTCAGCGACGAGATGGTGCGGCGCGTGCGCCGGGCGGCGGCGGAGCTTGGCTATCGGGCCGGCGGGCGTGCCGGCAGCGGCCGGCCGGCAATCGGCGTTCTCATTCCGAGCATCACCAATCCGGTCTTCGCGGCTTCGCTTTCCAGCATTCAGAACCGAGCCCTTCATGCCGGGCATAGCGTGCTGATCGCGCAATCGAACTACGATCCGGCGCAAGAGGCCGATGCCGTCGCCTCTCTCCTGCAGCAGCAGCCGACCGGCCTTATCCTGACGCTCTGCGATCCCGAACGCAGCCTGGTTCTGCCATCCACCCTGCCGCCGACCGTATTGCTCGGCAACCTGCCGACAAGCCGCTTCACCGCCGCAGTCGCGACCAACAATTTCGGGGCGGGCCGGGATCTGACCGATCATCTCCTGTGCAAGGGACATCGCCGCATCCTGTTCATATCGGGCCATTTCTCCGCGTCGGATCGAGCCAAGTTACGCTATCTCGGCTATATCAAGGCCATGGAAACGGCGGGGCAACAGCCCCTCGATGCGCTCGAAATTTCCTTCGTCAACAGCCTTGAGCAGCTCGATCTTTCAGATGCGGTTTCGCGGTTCGACCCGACCGCGATCATCGCTTCCAACGATCTTCTGGCGCTCGGTGTCATGGGCGCGCTTCGGCGCCAGGGCCTCTCGATTCCGCGCGATATTTCGGTCGCCGGCTTCGACGGAATTTCTCTCGGCTTTCTGGGGGAGGTCCCCCTGACGACAGTGGAAATTCCGGACGGGACAATGGGTGCGGCGGCGGCCTCGCTGCTGCTCGACATAGCGGAAAATGCCGCGCCGCCGCGTCATCTGACCGTGCCCTATCGGATGCGGGCGGGTGGCACGGTGCGCGATCTCGACCTTCAATCCTGAAGCCAGTCTGCGAATGGAAACGCCGCCTCTTGACGGGAGGCGGCGCAATATTTCACGAGCGATCCGGCAATCAGCTGCGCGGCAGCAGGCCTTCGACGTCGGAAGCGGCGTCGTCAAGTGCTTCCTTCGGGGTGGCGGAACCGTCGACGATGCGCGACAGGTTGTCGACGATGGTCTGCGTGACCTTGACGCCGTTGGCGCCCGGGAAGGCATACCAGGGAACCATGATCGACATCTG
Organism: Rhizobium sp.; assembly: GCA_039593415.1. GTDB lineage: Bacteria > Pseudomonadota > Alphaproteobacteria > Rhizobiales > Rhizobiaceae > Rhizobium. The sequence goes on from JBCNPI010000129.1 coordinate 14,197, forward strand.
GGTGAGGCCGGCCTGGAACAGCGGGTTCTTCTTGTAGAAGTCGCCGAGATATTCGGCGGACTTGGCGGCAAGCTCGTTGTTCGGAACGTAGCCGGTGCCGGGAACGACGACGGAGGCGCCGTAAGGACCGGCGGCAAACTTGGCGAACTTCCAGGCAGCTTCTTCCTTGACCGGATCATGGGTCAGGATGACGACGGCGTTGCCGCCCGTCGGCAGGCGACCGTTGACCGGGTCGATCAGCGGCAGCTTGGCGGTGCGCAGGTCGAACTTGGTGCCGACATTCTTGATGGTGTTGACGAGAGCGCCGGTGGTCTGGAATTCGAAGCCGACCTTGCCGGCTGCGAAGGCCTGTTCGCCCGCAGCCTTGGTGAAGACCGGCATGCCGCCTTCCTTGACGAAGCGCTGGATCATCTCGACGGCCTTCTGGCCCTCCGGACCGTTGAAGGCGATCTTCGTCTCGTCGTCGCTCAGCATCTTGCCGCCGGCGCCGAAGAGGAGGGCGGAGAACATCCAGTCGTCGCCCTGCCAGCGGAAGTCCATGCCGTCGACGCCGTTGCCGAGCGCCTTGATCTTGCCGGCGAGCGCAATGACCTCATCCCAGGTCTTCGGCGGGGT
>JBCNPI010000013.1:0-47920 GCA_039593415.1 Rhizobium sp.
GTCGAGGATGAGAGCGGCGAGCGTCTGTGGATCTTCCGCTCCGGCGACGGTGTCGATGCGGCCACCGGCTCGCATCGCTGGTTTTGCCACGGGATCTTCGTATGGGCTACGCCGAGTTGCAATTGGCGGACATCGCGTCGGAGGGCCTCAAGCCGTCGCTCGATTTCCTCGCGTTTAGGCACTCGCGGGACGGTGTTGCGGGGTTTCATGGATGAGGGAGCCTCATGACCGAGTAACTGATTTCTCTAGTTGTACAACGTCGGTCTGCATACGCCCAGCCGGTCGGCTACTCGTCGGGTACTTTCCTCTCCACTGCAAAGCCCGATGGCACCGACCTACTCCAACGCCCCGGGATACCTAGGACGCCAGGAGGTCATTGCAATTAGCAGCCTCTCGATCGGCATTGGGGCTCCAATCAACAACATGACTGGTCCAGCTAACGCATCGAATTAATGGGTAGCGAAGCGCCAGCCCTAAATAGCTTGATGTGCCGCATGGTGGCACTTTGCCAGTCACCGGTCACCCTGCCAACTGGGTCCCAAGTGATTTGATCATGGCAGCCGCTCGGAATTACGGCTGGTGCGGGTGCGGCAGTGGTGGCCTCGGAGGGCGGAGCAGCCGAGATAGCTCCCATAAGTGCGCGTTGATTTGGACGCCTGCATACTTATGATGGACCCGAGTGAACGCGGATCAGATCACCGGGCATTGAAGCCCACGCGCGGAGTGAAGTAGACCTCGAAATGTCTTTCATGATTAAAAATTGAGCCGTCCATGCGATTTAAGTGCCATTTCCTCCTGGCCACCGGTGCGGTGTTGATGTCCATTATTTTTGCAGGCGGTCAGCTGATGGCGCAACAGAGCGCCGATCCTAAGGTGAGCTCCAAAATTCCAGGGATAGAAATCCGGCATTTGACACAACTTCCGAAGGCGCCGCCGTCTGCTCAGTCTCAGGGTGAGTGCAATGCGGCCTTCCCTCCAACGACCGCAGAGGGGCAAGTTGTCAATGGGCTTGGTTGGGGTGTAACCGGGGAGGCAAAGCTCGGACCCTACGATGCGGTGAGCTTTGCTGGAGAGTTCGAGCCTTCAACTGCCGGTTCCTGCGAGATTGATCAAGGCAACATCGCGCTCTTCAACGGTTCGCAACTGGTCATGATCATCTACGTCACCAAGAGCAGCAAGCTATCAATCGGCAGAGTTATCGCCGACGGCGATGGGCTGCGCATTGTTGATGGCAGTCTTGCCCAATTGGCTGTCGGCGAGGTGCGGCTGGTCGGCGATCATGCCGTCGAGATCACACCGATAACTGCCGAACAATCCGTCTGCGGCGGCAAAGAAGTGGTCCCGAAAGTCGATGGCAAGCCGGTCAGTGAGGCGCGCAAGCAGATCATTGCCAAGGGGTGGGAGCCGTTTCGAAGCCCACCGCCCGCCTATCAGGATTTCGTGGGCGACAGTATTCGTAAAAGCGGCATCATCGAGGCAACCGACTGTTCCGAGACCGACTCGGCGTCGTGCAGTTACTACTATCGAAAAGGCGATATGGAATTGAGCCTCACCACTCACGGGGACCAGAGTCCGACGGTTGACGGTCATCAGGTCGCGTGTGATCGGTCTAAGTGGCATAAGGCCAATTGATCACGGCGAGATTCCTGCTTCTGCCTTGAGTGTTAGCGGAAGCTAACGGAACAATTGTTGGCGAATATATCACGGTCGAAGTTGCGCTTTTTCGCACTTGCGTCATGCCACATTGGCATTTAGCCGCCTCTAATTGCCGAATGGGTTGGAATTCCCGTCCCATTCGAGAGGATTACCACCTGCTGTCGGCTGCTGCGCGGAAGAGGTATTCTGCTGACTACCTGCGTTGTCGCTGTCCGACTTCGGCGCAAATCTTGGCGAGAAATGCGGCAGCAGCAATCGTGCCCAGGAACGGTTGATCTTGGAGGCTTCATCGGGACAGCGGGCCGCGCGTTCCTTGGGTAGCATCTCATTGTCGACGATTGCTCCGTTTTTGTTCGGATCAAGTCCGTAGACCATACAAAGCAGATTGAAGTACCGCTGGGCATCGAGCGAATGTTCATCGGCGAAGGCCGCTACATCTTGAGCAGTCGTCGACTGGCTGTTGACCTTGAACCATATCGAAGCGAGCTGCAGAACGCGGGTGATGTCGTTCTTGGTCTCGCGGTCGTCAACATGGGAAAGCAGCATGACGGCAGCCAGCTGATCGACGGAATCTTCTTCACGTCCGACGGCCGGAAGGTCCAGCAAGTCGATCAACGCATGGCCTGACTCGTGCAGCAGAATGAAACGCAGGTTGTCGCGCACGAACTCGATCGTCAGTGCCTTGGGGTCGGAAGCTCCCTTCGACAGGGCCTGACCCATCTCCAGCAAACTATCGATCATCTCGTAGCAGAGAAATACCGCGCCGTTTTCCTTGTTATAGAATGCGTTGATGGTACCGCATTGCCGCGTCACGTAATGCAGAGGACGCGGAGTGACGAATAGCCCGTCAAGGCCGTCGATTTCGGGAATATTGGAAAATAGGTGAGTATCGACAGCCCATTGATAGGCATAGTTGAAATTGGAATCCTGCGGCGGAAAATAATGATAGACGAAACGCAGGCCCTTGCCGTCGGTCGTAATCAGCTTGCCGTCGGAAGGTGGGGGCAGTGCATTATTCTTCTGCTCCGTTACGCCGTCCTTGTCGTCGCTCAACCGCTTGGTCGGCGTGTTGGAGGACGTGTCGGCCTCCTGCGATTGTTCCTGTTGCGACCGTTCAGGCGCGTTTGAGCTGTCTGAAGGGGCGTTCTGGTTTGCCTGTTTACTATTATTGTCGTTCGCGCTGGCCAGATCCGCGAGCTTTACAAGCGTCGGATAGCTTGGCTCGCCGTCGGCGGAATCATCGCCAAAGGGATAGAAGCCATTGGAGATGAGCACGGAGATATTTTGCACCAGCTTGTCGTTCTTGTCGTCATTCCAGGTCAAATCGTAGCCGCGGATTTCATTGCTCCGCTGCTCGAAGCGGGAATAGAAATTCCGGTCTCCCGATTCACCGGTTATAATGAACCAGTTTCGCCGCTTGAGCTGATAGGTGATAGTACTGCCCTGTTCCACGGAAAGAGTCTGGAACAGATTGTCCAGCTGGGTAGTGCCGCTATTGCCGAAGCGCGCCGTCTTCAACGAAATCGAACCGTTTCTCGCTTCCAGCGTCTCGCCGCCGAGACTATTATCCTGCCGGTCAGTGAGCAGCCCGGCCGGATAGGAGATGGTCAGGCCGGCTTTGGAATTATCAAGGCTTTGCCACTGCAGCTGCTTGCGGACATCAAGGGCTGCTTTGGATAATTCGAGCGCATCAAGCGGCGACAGCATGCCGGTGGCAGCGCGATTGTGATCGCGTTGATAGCTGGCAATGCCATTGCGGCTCGCTTGCCCGAAGTTGCCATCGGCAAAACCGGTATAGTAGCCGAGCAGGATCAGGCCTTCCTGGGTGAGACGTTTCTCCCATATGTTCAGAGCATTCTCGATCGAAGCCGAGCTGGCCTGACCGAGCTGTCCGCCCTGTGCCGACAGCTGTGCAATTGCCGGCTGCGACGAGACCCCCGAGGCAATAGCCGAAGCCAGGATGAGGGCGAAAATCGCAGTCTTCGAAAAATCAAGCTTCAAAGCGAAGTTCATTTTGCGCGAATTCCAGTTTCAATGGGAAACCTCACGAAAGGCTCATACAGGCGCCACCTTGGCCGACTGATCTATTGAAGCGGCACGGCTCTAAGCAGCAGAACATTGATGTCGCGATTGGGTGTGTAGTTCTTGATATCCATTTCGAATTGGGTCGGGCCGATCTTCTTCACGCCATCGCTGCAGAAGGACACCAGCGTCTTTGGATCGCCCTTGTCGACGATCAGTTTGAACTCGCCGATCGGCCCCGCCCAATTGCCGCCGGATGTGATGACGTAGGACAGATATTGCTCGAAAGCCTGGAACGTCGGGTTGGCGTCGCCGAGCTTTTTGTAAAGCGAGCGGGCTGCCTTCAGAAAGGCCTCATCGGTGCAGAATTTCTCGCGGTAATATTTGAGCTGGTCGCTGTCCATGTCGGGGGAGCCCAGCGACAGGGTGGATTGGCTGCCGAGGACCGGGACATAGCTTTGCTCCACGATCACGTCTTTTCCCTTAGGAAAGGTCTGCTGCCGCCAATATTTGGAACGCAGCGTCCAAAGCGGATAGAGGGTGGTTGGCTGTCCGGTATAGTCGCCTTCGCCGCTATCAAAGAAACTGGCATCCACCAGTTCCTTGCGTTGGGCGCTCGACAAGCGGTTGATGGTCGCTTCGCTGGCCTCCACCGTCGGCACCAGCGATATGTGCAGGGCCTTCAGCTTATCGGTAATTTCCTGGTCTGGTTGACCATCTGCAACGAGGAAGGCGCGCTGCTCCAGCTGCGAAGGAACGGGCTGCCCGTCGACAATAGCCTTGAATTCCATGAAATTGTCGTTCGCGGGGTCGGGAACGACGGTCGTCGAATTGGATCCGCCGCCCGGGAAGCCCGGCATCGGAAAGGCTATGGTCGTGGCGTAGTCAGCATTCGTCAGATTGCGGAAGCGATAGGAAATGCGAATGCCGGTAGGCGACAGGTAGAGCTCCTCAGAGATGAGCGCGATCTTGTCCGTTTTCTGAAGAACGAGGCCACCGGTCCCCAATGTCGCCGAGCTGTCGTCGGCGAAAGCAAACGTGGGAAGGAGCATCAAGGCGCCAAGGGCAAATGGAATAAGTCGCATGGCTTATCTTTCGAAATCGGGGCTGTTCCTTCAATCGCTCTCGATCCTCAGCATCGCTGACGATGGAGGAGCAAAGCCAGCAGGCTTTATCACAGGGCGGTTGCCGCACGGATATTCCGGCGTCCAACAGAGGTATACTTGCATCTATTTTTGTAATGGCACGCGCTGGGGGCGGACCATCCTTAGGCATGATTTACGTTACTGGCGGATCGTTTCTGATCCGGGAAGCGCATAGCCTTTCTGGAGCGAACCGGTGAAGGCAGCACCATGACAAGCAAGGGAGTAGCGCTCCTAGGAGTAATTGGTGACGATCGATTGGCTCGCGACATTGATCGTTCGGTATTCGAAGCCGACCTCAGCCTCGTAAGTCGCCTGCTCGTCAGGTCCGCGTGAAACGCCTTTCGTGGTCACGAGCGTCTGGTGTGTGCCTCCGCTTCCAGCCGGCAATGGCGCCGGCATGGCAAGCCGCCTGGCTTCTCTGTGTTGTTTCCAGATAGCCGAGGCATTCGGCAAAATTGGAAATGGGGCCCGCTATGATCGGTTCACGCGGTAGGCTGCCGCTGGCGTAGGCCGAGTATGTCGTCAGCAAGAGCCACGCGCCCGCAATCGCCGCTCGGATGGGCGCTAGGGTAACCATCCCGTCTAGCGCGGGGCCAGAAAGCGCTCATTGGTCGGACGGTTCCAGCGCTTCGGCCCAGTTCTTGCGCATGTCAGATAGACGGGTCGTGTAGGCCTTCCTGAGGCAGGCAATATCCATGCATTTGTCACGAATCGTCTTGCGCCAGAGCGTTTGCTCCTTGTCCACCGGATCGATAATCTCTCCGGTCTCGCCATCGCGCCCGGCCGTTTCTTTCCGTATCTTGTCGAACAGCGCACTCATCTGCTCGTCCAGCCTGGAAAGAACGGTATCTGCGCAGATCAGCTTTTCGACCTTACTTTTGGCAAACTTGCAGTCGAAGCCGGCACTCACGGCGGTTGTCGACATCGAAAGCAATCCGGCGACAAGCAGAGCGCATAAGCCTAGCCCGACTGTGATTGCGCGGCCGACACCGATGGTGAGCGCGGTTGCGATGTTCATTCGTGCGATCCTTTAGGGATGGTATCGTCTAGTGTGCTGGCGGATAGGTCGAGCTGGTCAGGCACCGGTCGAACCAAGTGGCGTCGGACTCTGCCAGCGGCCAGTCGACCTCGGCATCAAGTTTCGGAAGGTCTCTTTTCGGGACGGGAAAGTGGTTGGGATCGGGGTCGAGGTCCCAACTACCGTTCTTGCCACTTTCACAGATATCTCCTGATTGATCACCGCAGAATGCGGCGGGTTTTGCCTGTTCGGCGGCAATGGTGCTGACACCGTAATATTGATAGAGCGCCCAGGATGCGAACTCCGCACTCAGGCTGCAAACTCGATCCTTGTTTTGCACGTGAACGGCGCCGGTGCACTGATAGGAAAAGCTCGTCTCCTTATTGTTGTCTGGAGTGAATTCGCAGCTCGCGTCAAAGCCGGAAAACGCCCCGCCGGTATATTTTGTGAGAAACCGGCGCTGGGCCTCTGCCTGGGCAACCAAGCCCTTGTCTGATCGGTCGCCAAGCCCGGCTGTTCGATCCGTGATGGCCTTGCGAAGCTGGCTGACCGGCAATGGGCGATCGCCAGGATTACTGCTGAACCACTCATTGCGGGCTACAACCCAGCGGCGTTGGCTGTTGACAAGCATTGAACGGACCTCGGTGTCCGGCGCAGACTTCAGCAGTGCGCTATAGGCCTGCCCCATGGCGGCATCGACCGCCTTCAGGCCTGCATCGCCGCAAATCCTTTTATCGATGGCATCGCTCGCCTTTGTGCAGTCGATTGCCCAGGCCGGCATGCTCGCGCCGAGGGTTGTCATCAGGCAGATCGTCACGAGCCGAATTTGCTTCTTGAATTGGTGGCTAGGCATGCGGTCTGCTCCTTGATGTTCTTTCCGGCTGCAAATATCTTGCCAGAGCTATCAGGTGTATGGGTTTCTTGAGATCGAAATAGGGGTGCACTTATTATGGACGCTTCTGCACCGCGCAGTGCTCACCAAAGCAAGATGATCGCTTAGCGGTTCGATCATCCGCCGAAACATCGCTGATTGGTGAATTCGATCGGGTCTTGATCCCGCTCTCCGCGTCGGTCGAAAGGCTCAATCGAGAAACGCCCGAGCATCAAATCTCTGCAAATTCTGACATCGGTCCTCTTCGAGTGGCTTTCGAGCACGCACCCGCCACCGAAGCTGTGGTTGCCAGCCGCCATTCCCGCCGGCAAATCGATCAGCTTTTCGCAGCCGATAATCTCCCGGTCGATCTTTCGGTCGGACATTGGACCGATTGAAGGACTGAAGCCGGCAGTTGGGATCGCGAAGCACGACGACGCTGCGGCGGGAGGCGCCATCCGGAATCTCGCATGACGATCTATCGACGATATACTTCTCGTTGCGCGCAAGAACATCGATCTGCTTGATATATGCCTCCTCCATGCAGGCCGCATCCTGGCATATGTTCCGGGTGTGAGTGATCCAGTTTCGCTGCACCGTAAGCAGGGCTTGCTTGCTGGAGGGTGCCACCGCGGTCATGCCGTCTTGAAAACAGTCGCCAGCTGGCTGTCGAGTTGCGAAAGGCTTGGAGTTCCGCAAATCACTTTCTCGAGGCGGGCAATCGTCTTCTCGCAATCGAAACTGGCAGTGATCGCGCCAGGCAGCGCCAAGGAAACCAAGAGAAGGCAAAGCAGTAGAAGTGCATTTCTTCGCGTGGTGAGGGCCACCCTGGCGAACTTATTAGGCCTAGCCAGACCAGTCCTCGACAGATTGGGAAATCCGGCAATGCCACCTCGCTGATGCGATGCATGGAAGGGTTCACGTTGGTGAGGAGAGACGACTATTCCGCGATAGCCCCGTCGAGTGCTGACTTTTGGGCAGCGGACGGCTCGCCCAGATAGAAAGCAGGTTTTCCCTCCTCCTGGACCTCAGCCCATGCCTGCGTCCCGTTCATGTTGAAAAGAATGGAGGCTTGCCCATCGTTCGTGGCATGCTGCTTGGATATGACGCTGATCTGGTAGTTGACTGCGTCGATGGATATGATTTTCAAAGCCCCGGCGATGAACCTACTCTCGTCACGCACCCAGGCGGGCGTCTTTTTGGCTGAGGTCAGCGTCTTCCACGACTGTGCGTAGACGGAGTTCTTCAGCAGATCGTAGATGTAGGTGTCCCCAGCGCGGGCGATGCCCGCCATCCCGAGAAGTGCAAGAGATAGTATCAGCCGACGCATAGATCCCTCAGCTTGGAACAAATAATTACCGCATCCACTGTCGCTTCAGACAGCCGCCTGCGGTAAGGCTGCTTGCCCCTTAAGGCTACAAATGTCGATGGGCGACAGTTCGGACGTTTGCGATTTGAACGCAAGTGCAGCTCTTTTGGATGAAGTTGCACTTAGGAACGTGAGATTATTACCATGCAAGGTTCTATTTAGGTTTTCGTCCAACTGTGCTCGATCGATGGATGAAGTTCAATTTTCGCATGCCAACCTTTCGATACAATGAGGGCTAGATTGAACAGGAAAGCGCGCGGACCTAGGTTTTGATCTTATGTGCAGTGGCTTTCCATGCAGCCGATACCAATGCTGCCGATCAGATGCATATCTACCAGAGAGCAAGCGGTAATTTGGGAGAGGGAGCGTCACGGTCATGCTTCTCGACGAAAAATCGTCACGTACCCGGTTGACGGTACAAGTCGGCGGCATCCCAATGGAGAAGCAGCGTCGGTCGATTGTGGATTTATCGCGGAAGGAAAGCTCGTTGCGAACGTTTTCAACGGTACCGTGACCGGCATCAATGTTGTTGCCGATCTTGCTCCTGAAGGAGATCCGGCTGATGCGACGCTGCCGGCTCTGGTGGCGGTTGTCAAGCGAGACGCGCTGACCTTCAACGCGACGAAATCCGAGCTGGGTACGTTCTGTGGAGGAGATGGTTCTCCGCTCGACGGCGTCTTTCGCCTGAAAGACTGAAGGGCCAAGGACTGACGAGTCCAAACAGCAGGCGTCCCAAACCCCGCGGTCCGCGAAGAATTAAGCCGGCGATTGCTGCATTTGGGGATATTCGCTCCGCCACCGCGCTTCATGCGGCGGGCTATGCGGCTACCACAAAGTATGGGCCGGCACTCTTTAAAGCAAATATAGTTGGATCGTGTCCCGGCAGGTGGTGTAGCTGGCGGGAGGTAGGCAAAGCCGATCGCCCGCGCGCTTCTCGTTGCGCTGTAGCGGGTGATCGGCTTTGCGGGCTGCCATCAGTGTTTTCCGCTAGGGTCGGGGTGTTCAAGACCAACCTGATGGAAAGACCACCGATGACCAATGACATGATGAACGTGCGCTCCCTCGTTGAGAAGAGCGCGGATGCAGATTTATTGCGTGAGATGATTGGCTTTGCCGCCGAGCGGCTGATGGAGTTGGAAGTCGGCTCGGCCACGGGTGCTGACTTCGGTGAGAAGAGCCCAATGCGGCTCGCTCAACGCAATGTCTACCGTGACCGCGATTGGGAGACGCGGGCTGGAACCGTCGAGCTTCGCATTCCCAAGCTGCGCAAGGGCAGCTACTTCCCGAGCTTTCTCGAACCGGGTCGGATGGCGGAGAAGGCCCTGACAGCGGTTATCCAGTAAGCGAATATCCAAGGGATATCAATACGTTCTGTCGACGACTTCAGCGCAAACGTAGTTTGTCGCGGGGTCAAGGCCATGGGCATGTCGGGCATCTCCAAGAGCCAGGTGAGCCGTCTATGCGAAGAAATCGACGTCAAGGTGAAGGCGTTCCTCGACAGGCCGATTGAAGGCGAGTGGCCGTATGTATGGGTGGATGCGACCTACCTCAAAGTCCGGCGCGGCGGCCGCATCGTTTCCGTTGCCGTTATCATCGCCGTCGGCGTCAACAGCGATGGTCGACGCGAGATCCTGGGAATGGAAGTCGGCACGTCGGAAGCCGAGCCGATCTGGACCGAATTCCTGCGCAGGCTGACACGTCGAGGATTGCGTGGTGTGAAGCTTGCTGTCTCCGATGCGCATGAGGGCATCAAGGCCGCCGTCACGAAGGTTCTCAACGCCACCTGGCAAGGGTGCCGGGTTCACTTCATGAGGAATGTGCTGGCGCATGCTGGAAAGAGTGGCAGGCGGATCGTCTCCGCCTTCATCGCCACAGCCTTTGCCCAGGAGACGCCGGAGGCAGCCAGCGCTCAATGGCGCAGTGTCGCCGATCAGATCAGACCGAAAGTGCCGAAGCTTACCACCATCATGGACGACGCTGAAGACGACGTGCTCGCCTACATGACCTTCCCGAAAGAGCACCGGGCGAAGTTGCATTCAACGAATCCAATTGAGCGTCTCAACGGCGAAATCAAACGCCGCACCGAGGTGGTCGGCATCTTTCCGAACGACGAAGCCATCGTCCGTCTCGTCGGTGCACTGCTGCTCGAACAGAATGATGAATGGGCCGTCCAACCCGCCAGGTATATGACGCTTGAGACCATGGCCCAAATGAGCGATGATCCGCAAATCAGTCTGCCCGCTGAGGCACGCTAATATCCCCTCCGATCCGACGTCGGAAAGCACGGCAATCAGCCGTCAACTACACCACTCCCATGGGCACGATCTATAGTTGTGGTTTCATCTCCAGCAAGTAAACTGAGACACCAGCTTCATATTCTCACCAGATCGGGTCGCCCGACAAAATCGTTCATTCACCTCGAGGGAGCGAAGCGGCCCACATGAGAGATGTCGCAACCGCGAACTGTGAAGCCGCCGCACGCCTCGCTACGGGGGCGTCATCGCTAACGTCGTACGAAGTTCGTTGAGGTCAGCCTTATTTCCTGTTCGATAATGGCCTCCGCAGCGCCCCATGCCCTCGTGGCTATGGTCGGATCGTGAAAAGCGCGAGCATCGATCGTGGCGCCATCCAACAGTATTAGAAGAAGAGAGGCGACACGTGTTGCGGCATGCTCCGGCAATAAGGTTTTCAGCATGTCGGCTATCCATGCCATCATGGTTTTCTTATATCGAATGGCAACATCGGAGATCTTCGGATAGTCGCTACCAAATTCGGCAAGTGCACGCTCGAAAAGGCACCCGGAAAATTCGGGGGTCTCGAACCATGCCTCGTGCCACGCAAATATAGCCTCCAATTGCTCCCTTGCTGTGGCTGTGGCCTCGACGAAAGCGTGAAGACTGGCCATGATGCCTTCGTAACGGCGGTCGAGTACGGCTGTGATCAGATCGTCCTTGCTTGGAAAATGATTGTAGAGCGTCATGCGGGCGACGCCGGCGTCGGCAAGAATCCGGTCAATGCCGACCGGATGAAAGCCGTGCCTTGAAAACAAATCGGTTGCAGCCAAAATAAGTTGCTCTTTTTTCGGGCTCATTGACGCCCCTTGTTTCGCCAATTCATATGGACATATTAGACTGATCGTTCTATCTATTCCATCAACCGTCCAGATGGGCTCTTCAACTTATTGCTGCACATATTCGAAGACCGCGGCCGTCAAAGGCAAGTTCAATGGCGCAGATTTCCCCTTTACTGTTCAGTTTCTCGACACTTGAATTCCCTGAACAAGATCGGTTTCACGCTTGGGTCGATGACAATCACTGCGATTGCATATTGCGGAGCGATGCTTCTATCGCGTTCGACGCCGAAGCAACTGGTGCTGCTCTCGGCCCTCTTATCCTATCCGGTAGACGGTGGCTCAATCAGACTCGATTTTCCATCCACGAAACCAATCGAGCCGAGCGGCGTATCCGAACAGATGGTCATGATTTCTTTCGGTTCGTCTTGATGGTGAGTGGGCGATATTTGTGTCGATGGAGCACGCCTCACCCCATAAAAGCGGCCGGGGATCTGTTTGTCCTTGATGCCGCTCAAGTGAATGAAGGCCTGGTTGAGGCTGGCGACGTGATTTCTCTGGTGGTGCCGAGAGATCTGCTGCCAAGTCAAACCGCGCTTTTGCACGGGCAGACGCTTGTGGATGGAGTTGCTTGTCTTCTCGGCGACCATCTTCTTTCGCTGCTGAGAAACATTGCAAGCCTTAACGAGAATAAGATTCCCTATATCGTTCAATCGACCTTGCAGCTCGTAACCGCTGCGGTGTCCCCGACGCCGGATGCGTTGGTCGAGGCGAATAGTCCGATCCGAGATGCACTACGCGAGCGGATCCTGCGTTACATCGATACTCATTTGCTGAATGTCGATCTCACGCCTGATCGGATTTGCCGGGATGTCGGCTTGTCGCGGGCAAAACTCTACCAATTGTTCGAAGGCAGCGGCGGCGTCATGCGGCAAATACAACGCAGGAGGCTGCGCCGTGCCTACCAAATGCTGGCAGATCCCACCCGGCCGCACCCTCATATCGCCGAAATCGCCTGGAGGCACGGCTTCCCGAACGAGAAATACTTCTACCGACTGTTCAAGACCGAGTTCGGCCACACCCCAAGCGAGACGCTGGAGAATATGCGCGCGGCCTCCGTGCTGAAACCGACCGCTCGTCGCGGTCCTCAAGAGCGTGTCGAGCGACCCTCGGGCTGGACATTGCCGTTTGGAGTGCCCGGCAATTGAGGCTTCCGAAACGTATTTTATAATGTCTCAGATCTATCCAGCACGTTCATTTGAGATTGTATGCTGACAATCGGCCTGCGGTTGCGCCAATTCATTTTACGTTGATCGGCCAAAGGCTTGGGCGGGATTTGCTTGAATAGTTGCCGCTAAATGGCTGCTTGAGAGGAAGGGCGGTCGGCGCCCTCTTTTTGCCCACTTCCCAACAGAGAGAATGGTTGTCAGACCGGCGGCGATGACGTCATCGGCTCGCCGAAACCTCCTCTTGGTCCATCAAACGCGCGGGCTTGCTTTGATTGTTTTCAGAACGGTGCCGCTCATCAGCCTCGTGGCTCTCACCTACGTGCTCACCACCGTTGGGTTCGCGGCGGAGGACCTTGTCAAGCTTCGGCAGGCCGACATGAAAGCCATGGCAGCCGCCACAAAGACGATAGCGGATATGTTCCGAGACCCCGGCAGCTATTCGTCGGTCGGATTCGGCAAGGCGGCCGCGGTGATCAATGCCAGCTCCGGCGAGGTGCTTGCCAGCCATTTCGCCCAAGGGCTAGATGACCAGAGATCAAAAGCCAAACCGGAGATCGGCCTCGAACGCGAACGTTTCAGAGGTCTGGCGAACGATCTCAGCGACTATGCGCAGGCGCTTGAGGCCGCAGCCGCCGAAAACCCCGCAGCGATGACAGAACGCATGCGGATGATACCCGGCGAGGCAATGGGCGGCGGACCGTTCGGGACGCACATCCAGAACAAGGCGCAATTGGCATCCGTTCCTGCCGAACACATCTTCCACTTGATGCTGCAGACCTGCACGACCTGCCACGCAAGGTTCAGGATGAGCCAATAAGGTATTGGTCGGGTTCAGCGGCTAGGCTGCTACCTTCCTCGCATCCGATGCGCTTCCACCCTTGATGCCAATCCTCGACCAGCACTTTCTACCGAACGGTTGCGGAGCGCCCTGCCTGATTGAAATGGCGAAGAGTGCGCGTCCGGCATTCGCGCGACCGGTCTTTGGATCGTTGCTCGTTTGACTGCGGGTTTCGGCAAAGTCCGGACACATTTGGAGTGCACTCCACTGCTGTCCGGAGATTACCGGAAATCCTGTCCAACTTTTGCGCAGCGCGCATTTGACGTCTGGCGCGTGAAGCCTCGTTTGCCGATCATTCCATATCGAGGCTCTGTGCCTAAGCTGTGAACAGGCCTGTGTAGTGGACGCAACGGTGTGGTGCACGTCGGGCTTTCTGTCCTAGGCAAGCATCGCCGGCCGGATCTTGCACACGCTGGTCGGGTATATGGAACAGCCGACGTTACTGCAGGTCGTCATTTTCTCGGCGACCGTCGTCATCAATACCGATCTGTCGCTAGCGGCGGTTTGATCGTTACCCTTTCGACCGTCTTCTTTGCTGGCTTATCGCTTCAGTGCGGCGACCCTGGTGATCGCCGCAAGGTGGACTAAAAAGGGCTCACGGACACCTAACCCCCGCGAGCATTGCTTCCGCCAATACTTCCCTTATGAATCGTCGGTCAAATCGTGTTTGATCAAGCGTTTCTTGCGCTGCGTCAGTCCCCCGAGCCGAGCGAAAACAGAATCCGATCGAACTCCGGTAAGTTACAGAATGCCTGGCGACGCGCCGGAAACCGCCCGATGCACGCCAAGGCATGTAGCGTTTTCACTCTAAAGGATGCTCGTCAGAAAGCGATCGACGCCGGTCGCCGGCTTGTAGACGATCCTGACCAGGACCGCCGCGAAGATTGCCGTCAGCGCGCCGCCCATGACGTCACTAATATAGTGCGTACCGATATAGACGCGCGAGAAGGACACCAGAATGGCTGCTAGAAGAAAGAAAAGGCCGCGCTTCGGCAGACCATGGATCAGGAACGCCGCCGCGATCGCAAAGCTCGCCGTCGCATGATCCGACGGAAATGAGGGATCGCCGCTGCGATCGATCAGAAGTATGGTGACTCCGGTGTCATAGGGCCGGATGCGATGCTCGAAGAGCAAAATGATCTGGTTGATCCCTAGGCCGATTAGAAAGGTCAGGCCGGCAGCGATCAGGATGTGGCGCGTTTTCGTCCGCTCGGAACCGGACCACCATTGAGCGGCGACGGCGAGGATGAGCAATGGGACGCCGATGTTGGAAATGGTGATCAGGACATGGTCCAGAAGGCTGTTCCCGGACAGGCTGTTGATCCACTCCGTGATGGCTGCGTCGAATTTGTACATGTGGTCTCCTATCGTCTCGCGATGGGATGCCTCAATCGACTGACACCTGCCTGAAACATTGAGGCAGCATTTGATCGCGCCTACTCTTTGAGGAAGATCGCCAGTTCCCGTGCCACCGTTTCCGGATCTTCCCTCTGTGGGAAATGCCCGACGTTCTGAAGGACCATCCGGTCGAAGGGACCGGAAAACTTCTTGTGCAGGTCTTCGGAGAGCTCCGGCGGATTGACGCCGTCCTCCATGCCCTGAAAGTAGAGCGTCGGAAGAGAAAGGGATCGGGTCTCCCTGATGCGGTCTTCGAGCCAGACGCTTTGCGGATCTGGCTCGGCTTCGCCCCAGCGAACTCTGTAGCTGTGGAGGGTAATGGCCACCCAGTCCGGATTGTCGAAGGATTTCGCCACGGCCTCGAACGTCGCCTCGTCGAACCAGCCGTCGAGGCTCCAGTTTTCCCATTGAATCCGTGCGAATCCGTGTGGGTCCTTTTCGATCGCGTCGGCGCCGCGCTTCGTTGCCATGAACCAATGATACCAATAGCGCTGCGCCTGCCGGAAGGGCGGCGTCTTCAGTCCGCCCATGCGCGGGAGCGAGGAAAGAAGCGCCATCCGGTCGACCCGGTCCGGCCATCCGATGGCAAGTGCTTCAGCGATGTTCGATCCCATGCTTCGGGTTCGACAAGGCAACACGGAAGGCCGATGCTTGGTTATAGCGAGTGGAACATTGCAGCGCCACCTTAGTCGGTGCCTTAGGCAGAAAACGCCCCGTACGCCGAAGGTGGCAGCCATGAAATTCCAGCACTCATTTCCGATCAGCCGACGATCCATCCTTGTTGCAGCAAGCGCGACGCTCGCGGCGTCGGTCTTTCCTGATGTCGTCAGGTCGACTTCGAACATGCAGGAGAACACGCAAATGGACGACCCCACAACGAAGTACCCGAAGCCGCCATTCCAGAAGCAGAGCCAGCCGTTTCCGGGCCTTGCCGGCAAGATGAACCCCAGGCCGGATCACGGGGAGGCCTCCTACAAGGGCTCGGGCCGTCTCGCCGGGCGCAGAGCGCTGATCACCGGCGGGGATTCCGGAATGGGCCGCGCCGCGGCGATTGCCTACGCCCGCGAGGGTGCGGACGTCGCGATCAACTATCTTCCGGACGAAGAACCCGATGCGAGGGAAGTCATCGCACTCATTGAGAAGGAAGGCCGCAAGGGCGTAGCGCTGCCCGGCGATCTGCGTGATGCCGCATTCTGTGAAAAACTGGTCGACGATGCGGTTAAGGCACTGATCGGTCTCGACATCCTCGTGAACAACGCCGGGCGGCAGCGGCAGGCCCAATCAATCGACGACATAACCTACGAGGCCTTCGACGCAACGATGAAGACCAATATCTATGCGACGTTCCTTCTGACGAAAGCCGCCCTCAAGCACATGAAGCCAGGATCGACGGTTATCCAGACGACGTCGGAGCAGGCTTACGACCCGTCGGAGAATCTCATCGACTACGCGATGACCAAGGCGGCAATGATGAACTTTACCAAGTCGATGGTAAAGCAGCTTGGTCCAAAGGGCATTCGCGTCAACGGTGTCGCGCCTGGTCCGATCTGGACGCCTCTTCAGGTCAGCGGTGGAGCGACGATGGAGAAGCTCGAAAAGTTCGGTGGCGACACCCCAATGGGCCGTCCCGGTCAGCCCGCGGAACTTGCATCGATCTACGTGCAACTCGCAGACCCGCAGGCGAGCTACGCAACGGGACAGGTCTACGGCGCGGCAGGCGGCGGCGGCCAGCCGTAAACTCACCTGCCTCACCGAAACGCTGATCGAAGCGCGGCCGTCTACAAGATCGAGGAGTGATGGGCGGTCGGTGGGGGATTCCCGACGTCCATTTCTCCCTAGTCCTCTTCCTGCCATGGTCCAGTCGCAGGCATGACGCCGAAGGGTCCTGGAGGTGAAGAGCAGGATTTTCCTTGCGATTGGGAGTACAGGTGGTCGAAAGGTCAAGTTGGTTCAAGAGCAACGACAATTAGTTCCTGTTCAGCATCGATCACGGAATGAGCGCAAGAGCAATCCGATTGGCTGCGGCTATGAGAACCAGCGCGATCGCCAGCGCTGACGAGCCAAGGTAATTCAAAATCAGAGCCGTTCCCACGAAAATGCTAGCTTCGAGAACGAACCTTCCTGCTGCCCCGATTTCATATCTCCGTTTCGGGGAAAGGAATGTACCCCAAACGGCGGCAACCGCTACACAGAACGTAAGCCCCAAAAGCACTTGTGCCGGCATAGGTACGGCAAGGTGTGCGGCCAACGCGATAAGCGAAGCGAGTATGCAAAGTTCGAGTGCAAATCTGATGCTGAGTGCTATCGCTTTCATCTTTGATCCCTGCCGTGCAGCTGTGGTTCACTCGGGACGCCGGCTCTTGCGAGCAAATGCAGGCCAACCGCCAAGCCCCAGGCGGAGCGGTTGTTCGACCGCCCTGGCCCCATCGCCGCGCTGCGCTCGTGCGCGTATCAGGCCCTACTTGTCCTTGAGAACAAGTGCACTTGTCAGATCACCCAGCGGCTTTTGTTTATGGGCAGCAACCGCTGCGTCGCGAACGGTGATGCCGTGCAACGTCGGGAGTTCGAAACGGCGAGTGATGAAACGCAGGATCGAAGTCGTGTCCATTGGCGTATGATCGACATAGCCATGGCGCGCATAGGGCGAGACGATGATGGCGGGAATTCGGGAACCGGGACCCCAACGATCACCCTTGGGCGGCGCGACATGATCCCAAAGGCCGCCGTTTTCGTCATAGGTGACAACGACGAGCATATGCGACCATTGCGGGCTCTTCTCCAGATGCGTGATCACATCAACAATATGGGCGTCGCCGGCTTCGATGTTTGCATAGCCGGAATGTTCATTGAGATTGCCCTGCGGTTTGTAGAATGAGACCTGCGGCAGCGTGCCGGCATCGATTGCCTTGATGAACTCGGCACCCGCCAGGCCGCCATCCCTCAGGTGTTCAGTCCTGGCGGTCGTGCCGGGGGCGAAGTTGGCGTAATAGTTGAATGGTTGGTGATGATACTGGAAATTCGGCGCCGGCTGCTTGTTTCCGTTGTCGAGTACATCCTGCCAGGCGCCTCCGTACCAAGCCCAGGTTACGTGCTTGAGGCTAAGCAAGTCGCCGATGGTGGGCTCCGTCTGCGGCGGCAACGTCGTTGGCTTGCTCGGATCGGCAAGGGCCTTATCGCCATCTGCCGCGGGACCATTGCCGCTTGGCTGGTAAGGTGGCTGCATTGTGTTGACGGCATAGAAATCGGGCGTGAGATTGCCATCGCTGACAAATTTCGGAATGCCGTCGATTGCAGACTTCGGCGAGTTGGGCGCGGCCTTCAGTGTCACGCCATCCGCCTCGACGACCGCAATGGAGGGTTTGGCGGCACTGGTGTCGGCATTCGGATAATATGGTGCACAGGCGCAGATCAGCCATTGATGGTTGAAGAAGGAGCCGCCGAACGCACCCATGAAGAAGTTGTCGGCCAGCACGTATTTCTGAGCCAGCTTCCACATCGGCATTTTTGAGCCATCCCATAGACCCATTGGCAGCGCACCTGAATCCGCGTAAGCGACAAACATGTCGTTGCGGCCGCCGTCGATCTGCATCTGGTTCTGATAGTAGCGGTGCCAGAGATCGTGCGTAATCGTGTCAAGCCCAAGCTTGAAACCCTTGGGGTCGTCGACATGGAAGGGCCGATTGGGAAGATGCTCGGTCTCAGCCTGCGTTACGGGCGGCGTCACGCCCTTGGCGGTGAGGCCGTCCCAGATCGGCGGCAACTCTTTCAGTGGCTTGCCGTCGCGGTCGCGCTGGATGCGAGCGGCCGCCGACGCCTTCGAAACCCCGTTTGCGCCCGGGAAATTGCCATAGAGATCGTCGAAACTCCGGTTTTCCGCATAGATCACCACGACTGTGTCGATAAGTTTCAGGTCACCGGCGATCTTCCCGCTCGGCCCTGTATTCGCGCCTGAGCTTCCGGCGACGGCTGAGCCAAAGGCGGCCACGGAAAGGCTTAACACACAGATGGCGGTAGCAGTGATCGACTTCATTTTGGATTGTCCTCCCGGGGGTTCAGTGGATGCGCCTCCACCTCAATAAGGCAACATATTGCCGCGGATATCCAACGCAAGCGCTAATTGAAACGGCTCCCAAATCTCGCTAACGATAATGACTGTATGACATGTGCCATTGAAGTAAGGGGCAGCGCCATAGCGATGCATTTGAAGCCGCCTACAGGACGATGGCTCGGGATTAGCGTTTTCGCCGCAATGCTGTTGATGATCACGTCCACCGCCATGGGTGAAGTGCTGTCGCGCGCGGAGGTACGACGACAGACTTTAGCTCTAGCGGCGCTTGGTAAAGCCCTCTTCTTCGATCCAGCGCTTTCGGCTTCCGGCAAGATGGCCTGTTCTTCCTGCCACGATCCCAAGCACGGCTTCGGGCCGGCGAATGACCGATCGGTCCAACTGGGTGGCGGCGACCTACATCAGCCCGGCTTACGAGCTGTTCCCTCGCTCCAATATCTGCAGGCCATCCCACCCTTCACCGAGCATTTCTTCGAATCCGAGGACGAGGCGGATGAAAGTATCGACAACGGTCCGACCGGCGGCCTGACCTGGGACGGTCGGGTCGACCGCGGCCGTGAGCAAGCGAAGATCCCGCTGTTTTCCGACTTCGAGATGGGCAACAAATCCGAGGCTGACGTCGGCCGCCATGTGCTTGAGGCTGGCTATGGCAAGGCGATCGCAGATATCGCCGGACCAAATGCCGCCACCGACCCAGCAATTGCCTTTCGCACCGCCCTCAAGGCTCTGGAAGTTTTCCAGCAGGACTACCGAACCTTCTACCCCTACTCGAGCAAATATGATGCGGTGTTGGCCGGCAAGGCCGTGCTCACGTCACAGGAGGCAAAAGGCCTTGAATTGTTCAATGCGCCGGATAAAGGCAATTGCGCGTCCTGCCATGTCAGTGAGCGTGGGAAGGACGGTACGCCGCCGCAATTCACGGACTATGGTCTGATCGCCATAGGAGTCCCCCGTAACAGCGATATTCCCGCCAACAAGGATCCCGCATTCTACGATCTCGGACTATGTGGTCCTTTGCGAACCGATTTCATCGGGCGCGAGGACTATTGCGGGCTCTTTCGCACGCCGACGCTGCGCAACGTCGCCCTGCGCAAGACCTTCTTCCATAATGGCGGCGTTCATTCTTTGCAGGATGCCGTACGCTTTTATGTCGAGCGGGAGACAAGCCCGGAGCATTGGTACCCCCGCAAACCCGATGGAGGCCTGGACAAGTATGACGACCTGCCGGTGGCAGCCAAGGCGAACATCAGTATGGATCCGCCCTTCGATCGCAAGCAAGGAGAGGCCCCGGCGCTCTCTCCAGCCGAGATCGATGATGTAGTCGCGTTCCTACGTACGCTCACCGACGGTTACGATGCGCCAAAGTGAGGAGAATGCACAGTGCATGGCCGATGCGGCCTTGATTGCTAGATGCCGCTTGCCCTCGAGCCAAGGAGATCGAGGACAGCGTCCGAATCTTTGCCCGAGGCATTGATCTTGCCGTCGTCACCAATTGTGAGCTCAGCGCCATTGGCGAAGTTGAGAGACCAGCCATCATCTGAAGTGGTTCGGCGTCTGTCCGTCAGCTCGATCCCGGCTGCAGAAACCAATGCAATAACCTTATCGACGTCCATTGCTTTCGCTCCCCGGCTATCTTGCTCCATTCCGCGCCGCGGAAGAGCTTGCTTGCCCTCCGACCATGCCACCGTATCGCGTCGGTATCAATCTGAGCAAAAGAGGGCGTACTATCCGCGCGGATCAGCAGACAACGGAACGAAAAGCTTACCCAAGCGACCGAAGCGAGAGGCGATCCGTTACCGCAATCGTCTGAGATTCAGACCGCCCATGTAATTGAGGCGAAGGTAAAAATCTGACAAGCTGAATGGCATGAAGCCAAAAAAGAGTGGAAAGCCTGCATCAGTTAGTTCCAAGCACCTGCTACAGCAGCTTGCGCAAACACCCGAGAAGCTATTCTCGGGCACGTTCCGGAGCCAGTACGGCGCACTTTGTTTTCGCTATGGAGATGGCGACGGCGAGATTGAGATATTGGTGATTACTTCGCGCGAGAGCGGACGTTGGATTGTGCCAAAGGGCTGGCCAATGAAAGGCAAGGAGCCGCACGAGGCGGCCGCGATCGAGGCCTGGGAGGAGGCCGGAGTGCGCGGCAAGGTGCGGAAAACACCAGTTGGCCGCTACACCTACCTCAAAGAGCTCGCTGACGGCAAGGTCGTGCCATGTGTTGTCGACATGTTCCAAGTCGAAGCAAAAGAAATCAGGACCGAATTCAAGGAGCAAGGACAGCGTCGGCTCGACTGGGTCAGCCCCGACGAAGCGGCGCGGCGCGTGCGTGAGATCGAACTCAAATCGCTGCTCATCAACTTCAAGCCACGGAGGAAATAATGGCTGCGCAAGCTGGCTACGTGCTAGGCTTAGGCCCGAGGTGAGCCTCCATGTGATTGCATCTCGCGGGGTTTCAGGATCGTGCCTGGGGCGGAAAGCGTCTTCCTGATATTCGCGACGAACTTGGGAGCGCTATCGCTTTCGATCGATCCGAGCAGCTGTCGTAGCTCAGGTTCCCGAGCCAGCTCATGAGCGTTCCTTGCTGACAACCAGACGCATCGTCGGCCGCCCGGCGGCCGAAAATCCTCGATCTCCGTTTCGACAAACAGCAGGTGGACCTGTACCGTAAGTCGGCTCCAACGCAAGCTGGTGCGATGTGCATACTGACCGGTCGGCGACTTGGCGATCCGGCCGGTGACACCCGCTTTCTCCAGAGCCTGCCGTTGAGCGCATCTGTATTGCAATTCATGCCGACGAATATCGCCGTTGGGAATTGCCCAATAATCGCTGTCCTCACTCGATATTAGTAGGACCTCGATCTCTGATCCGCTCGCCATCCGCCAGCAAATCGCTCCGCACTGAGTGCCTTTTCCAGATGGAAAAGCAGTGGGCTCTACGGTCGGTTTTACATAGTCAGGCGAATAGATTTCCATTGTTGCTCCCTCCACGGCCTAGAAGAATAGGGCAACAATGGGATTTGAGAACAGCAAGTTGCCGTCAGGCCTTACGCAATCTCGATTCCTTTTCGACAAGATCGTCGGTGTTGAGCTTCAGCTCGATTTGCCCCCACTTTTTCATTTCGCCTTGTACTAACTGGTTGCATTTATAGTGTTGATCGAAAACATTTTCTTGCGGTGCGGGCGGTTCCGTCCGAAATGAAAAAGTGGGGGTGCGGATAATTAACAGGAGCCCGGATGTGGGCCCTCGGTTCCAAACAGTTCAAGAGCGAGCATCTTCACAGTGATGCTATACTATAAGGGAGGGAATAGTATAATGAGGATCAGGGTGGGTGGTGACTGCTGTTGGAGGAGTTGAGGCGCGGCAGCAGCTACGCTTGCTTACAGGCTGCACCTATACTAGATTTGTGAAAACGATATAGAGGCCGCCGTGATTAAGCAGATCGATCTCATGTTCCGCACCATGGTCGCGGAGCTCCAGCAACGGGCATTTGATGATGATTGGGCGGAAGACTTCCCCCCATCGGGTAGATTCGTGCCGGTGGCAGTCGATGGTCGGCGTTATTGGTATTTCGACCAGCCTAATGGTGAGGGTGGGCAGAAGCGCCGGTACGTCGGGCCTGCCAACGATCCCTTGATTTCGGAACGGGTCGAAACCTTCAAGGGTGAGAAGTCTGACTTTAAGGCTCGCCGCAAGTTCGTTTCCACGCTAACGCGCGAGGCCGGTTTGATTGCCGCTGATCGCTTTACTGGGGATATCGTACAGGCGCTTGCCAAGGCCGGTCTCTTCCGGTTGCGCGGTGTTCTCATCGGCACGGTCGCTTTTCAATGCTACTCGGCATATCTAGGCATCCGTCTGCCTTCGGCGGCGATCCTAACAGGTGATGCAGACCTAGCCCAGGACTTCGCGATTTCCGCCGAGGTGGCGGACTCGCTGCCACCGATCCTCGATCTCCTAAAAGGGCTTGATCCGACGTTCCGCGCAGTGCCGCATATCAGCGGCAGCTCACGATCTCATTCCTTTCGTAATCAAACCGGTTACAGGGTCGAGTTCATGACGACAAACAGGGGAGCCGAAGAATATTCCGACAAACCCGCCAACATGCCCGCTCTCGGTGGCGCGTCAGCCGAACCACTAAGATTCATGGATTTCTTGATCCGTGATCCCGTTCGTTCGATCCTGCTACATGGTGCCGGTATCTCAGTTGTCATCCCTGATCCTTGCAGGTACGCGGTCCACAAGCTTATCATTGCCGGTCGCCGCCAAAACGACGCCGGCGGCCAGGCCAAACGGGATAAAGACCTTAGACAGGCAGGAATACTATTCGACGCCCTGCCGGTCACGGGCCATGGGCCTTCACTGGCTGACGCTCTGGAGGAGGCATGGGATCGCGGGCCTGCTTGGAAGCTGGCGATCTCGGAAGCGGCCCAAACCATGCACAAGGAGTATAGGGACGCTATCAATCGAATGGTTGGCACTCTCAAGCGATAAAGGTTGGACCTCCTCGAAAACGCGGGCTCTATGACAACGCTCAGTCGCATCAGCTTCGCTGAGCCTAAGCTTTGTCTGACTCAGCTATCCGTGCCGCTTCGCAGACCTGCTTCAAAATCTTGACGGCCAATGCTGCCTTGTCCTGCGGAAGAAAGCGACCATAGTGCTGTTGCACGACATCAGGTGTACTTACGCGTGAGAAGCGTGTAGGTCGCCAGTTCGAATCCCATCACATCAACAGATCCGATTTTTCTGTGTGAGTGGTGATCTTTCGTGGCGTTGGGGCCCCCGCGAAAATAATAAGCTGGTTCTCCTACCCACATCGGTTCTCTTTGAAAAATCCTGCATTGGTGCCCTCATGGCACTCATTTCACGAGATTTACAAAGAGTCCTGGCGCCCCTCTTCTAAGCTATGCTGTTTTGTGTACCATGAGTACACCAAAGGAAACCAAGCTAAAGAATGTCTTGCAAGCAGTCCCGGCGGGCTTTGTGGCGGACGCGCGTTGGCTAGACAATCAAGGCATCAGCCGCTTCCTTACCCGAAAATATGTTGAGAGTGGCTGGCTGGAGCGCCTCGAGCGTGGCGTCTTTCGTCGCCCGACGCCGCAGCTAACACCACTCGACTGGCGGACCTGCCTACTCTCGCTCCAGCACATCGTGGGCTACAAGATCCATGCCGGAGGCATCACCGCCCTCGGAGAGCAGGGATATCGCCACTACTTGCCTTTGGGAGCTCCCGCACCTGTGTGGCTATATGGCGATGATATCCCTTCATGGCTCCCGCGCTTGAAACTTGACGCCCCTGATCATCCGCGGCACGTCTCTGTTCACTGACCCCGATTTAGGCCTCATCGAGAACAAATCTGCCAACGATCTTACAACGTTGTGGGGCTGGGCGCTTCGCATGTCGTCACCCGAGCGTGCCATACTGGAAGCCATTGACGAACTGCCCGCTCACGAGAGCTTCCACAATCTCGACATGATATTTGAGGGGTTGGTGACACTCAGCCCGCGTCGCATGGCGGCTGTGCTGGAAAGCTGCCGGAAGATCAAGGTTAAGCGCCTATTCTTCGTGTTCGCAGACCGGCACAAACTTCCTGGCGGGAACGCCTCAATCCTGATGATTTCGAGCTTGGAGCTGGCGATCGTGCCCTGGTAAAAGGCGGCAGAATCCACCCACGCTATCGCATTATGGTTCCTTCGGAGTTTGTCAATACCTCAACAGGAGCCGCCGATGGCCCCTGAACCCTATGCCGCCCAGGTCGCGCTGTTGGTGCGGCTTCTCCCCTTTATCGCAGTTGAGAAGGTTTTCGCGTTGAAGGGCGGAACTGCAATTAATCTGTTCTATCGCGATATGCCTCGACTCTCGGTCGATATCGACCTGAACTATTTGCCGGTTTGGGACTGCGCCGAGAGTCTGGCCGAGATCGAGGAAGCGCTGGACCGCATCACAGCCGCCGCCAATGGCGGCATTGCGGGGCTTGACGCCCGCCGCATCGCTGGCGGCGGCGGGGGCGCCACCCGCATCCGCGCCCGGCTCGGTAGCGCCGAGGTCAAGATCGAAACTTCGCCCGTCACACGTGGGGTCGTCCACGACCCCGAGCTACGGGATGTCTCGCCCGCAGTCGAAGATGAATTCGGGTATGTGTCTATCCAGGTCGTATCGTTCGAAGATCTGTTTGGCGGCAAGCTCCGCGCAGCGGTGGATCGCCAGCACCCACGCGATCTCTTTGACGTCTAGCTGCTCTACGACCATGAGGGGCTGACCGACGCGCTGTTCCGTACATTTCTCGTTTACGTCGCCAGTTCGCCGCGTCCGGCGCACGAACTGCTCTCACCGAGCCGTAGTCATCTGGACGAACCCTACGCCTTGGAGTTTGTCGGGATGACAACCATCTCAGTCACAATCGACGAGCTCGCGAGGACAAGGGACCGTCTCATCGCGGATATCCGCGCCCGCCTTGCTGATAAGAACACACAGAAGTTTTTGCTGAGCCTTCATGATGGGGCGCCGGATTTTGACGCTATCGGTTTGCCGCAAGCGGCCGCGCTCCCGGCGGTCCAATGGAAACTCGTGAACCTGCGCAAGCTCATTGCGGAAAATCCCGAAAAGCATGCTGCGCAAAGAGCTGATCTGGAGCAGCTCCTTACATGAACGGCAGGAGGAGAGGGTAGATCATGAAACACGCGCAGCTTAGGTCTCTGATTTCCTTACAGTAGTTCCTCAGCTCAGCGGTTCGACTCCCATCAAGAGCACCCATTCAGATGGCCCTGACAGCCGATTCGTCAGGAAAGACCGTACCAGGCGCCGCGGCCGGCACCGTGCAGGATTACGGGCCCTTGATCCACAAGTGCCTTGAGATGATCCTTAATGGTGTGAGGGCTTGCATCGGTGATCCGGCACCTTCCGCGACCGCAATCCGCCCGTGCTCGCCCCCAACTCGCCGAACAAGCTGAGTTGATGCCCGGCGTTGAGCATCGATCGCACAAGGGATTGAACAACCGCGCCGAAAATTCTCATCTTGCGTTGCGACGACGAGGGAGGCGGATCATCCGCTTCAAACAGGCGCGGCAATGTCAACGTTTCGTCTCGGTTCACGGCCAGGTCGCCAACCTCTTTCATCTCCATCGGAGACATCTCACTGCCGCAGACCACCGCCAACTCCGTACCCGGGCTGTCAGCACCTGGCATGAAATCGCATCGTCGACTTTGCTCTGAAATCGGCGGCGAGTGCTTGCTGCGGCTACAATCCGTTAAGGCGACGCCACCCTGCGGGCATATCGCTGCTGCCGCAATGATTGGACGTCGGTACCATAGGCGGAGGCTTTCGCATGCAGTATAGCTGAGGAATGATGCGACAATCCTTTTCGCTTGGACAGCTGAAACATAGCGAGCGGCCGGTGCGTATCGGCTTCTTTCTGGCGCCCGATTATCCGCTGATGACCTTTTCGGCGGCACTGGACTCATTGCGCCAGGGAAACCGGCTGCTCAAGCGCAAGGCATTCGAATGGACCTTAATCTCGGCCGAGGGCAAGGACGCGAGGTCGAGCAGCGGGCTGGCCTTCCCCGTGGACTATGCTATGGCGCAGGCTCCAAAATGCGATATTCTCCTCGTCTGTGCAGGCGTCAATTACACCGAGAGCTATGATCCGGCGCTGTTTTCCTGGCTACGCCGCGTCTATTCCGAAGGCTGTGTTCTCGGCGGTGTCAGCACTGCCGTGTTCTATCTGGCGAGGGCCGGGCTGCTCGAGGGGCGCCGCTGCGCCATACATTGGGAATCGCTGCCGTCGTTTCGAAGTGAGTTTCCCAATTGCTTGGCGACGGATGATATCTTCGCCGTCGATGGCCGCCTGATTACGTCCTCCGGTGGCACTGTCACTCTGGACATGATGCTTTACCTGATTGCCGCGATCGAGGGCCGCGATCTTGCAGAGCAGATTTCCGACCAATTCAATCATCCCCGCATGCGTCGCCAGAACGACGTTCAGCGCATGATGCCGGAGGACCGTTTCGGTATCAGGAACGCTAAGCTCGGTTTCGTCATCCGCCGGATGGAAAGCAGCTTGTCGGAGCCTATCGAAATCGCGGAGCTCGCTGCAAGCGTCAAAGTCTCGCCGCGCCAGCTGGAACGACTGTTTCGCACACATCTCAGCAAAAGTCCGTCGCAATTCTATATCGATCTGCGCATGGCGCGCGCCAAGGAACTACTGATTCACACCGATCTCAGCGTCTCTGATATCGCTGCCGTCTGCGGCTACGAATCTCCATCCCATTTCAGCCGCTTCTACCGCCAGCACTTCAAGGAAAGCCCTGGCTCCGCGCGGCGCGCCTGACCGACTTGGCTGCAACTTCCGCCTGTCTTTCCGATCGAAAAACTGCGTTATTGGTGCAATGCAACAATATGTCGCCTGACGCATATTTCATGTCGGGTGAATGCATTCTGTCACATCCATATTGCCTCTAGATTTGGACAGGACGGCGAAAAACGGACATCAGATCCGCGCAGGTCGAGGCGGCAGAAAAATTGCTTCGCTTCGCATTCAGACAATAACGGGAACAGTTTGCACGAACTCGGAGACCATCCTCGTGGACAAGAATCAGCATTCCTATATTCCGACACTTATTAAGGACCTCTCGGACGGCAGCATCAACCGCAGGGATTTCCTGCGTAAGTCGACGCTTCTCGGCCTCTCGGCTGCTGCCGCCTATTCGCTCGCCGGCGTTGCCCAACCTTTCAGTGAAGCCAGGGCCGACGACATGCCGAAGGGCGGTAATCTGCGCATTGGCATGCGCTGCATGGAAATCAAGGATCCGCATCTCGCCGACTTCGCCGAAAAGTCGAATGTCATCCGCCAGGTCTGTGAATATCTGACGTTCACTGACCGCAACAACATCACCCATCCTTATCTTCTCGAAAAATGGGATGTCAGCGACGATCTGAAGACCTGGACGCTGCATGTCCGCAAGGGCGTCAAATGGCGCAAGAGCGGCCGTGATCTCAATGCCGATGACGTCGTCTGGAACCTGAAGCGGGTCAGTGACCCTAAGGTTGGCTCGTCGGTTCTAGGCCTGTTCACCGGCTATCTCGTGCAGGAATATGACGGCGGCGAGAAGGACGATAAGGGCAATCCGAAGAAGTCCAGCAAGCTTTGGTCTGATAACGCAATCGAAAAGGTCGACGACTACACGGTTCGCTTGAACTGCTTCGCGCCGCAGATTGCCGTTCCCGAGCATCTCTATCACTATCCAATGTTCATCCTCGACCCGGCCGACAATGGTTTCTTCGGCCCCGATGCCAATGGCACCGGCCCGTTCGAGATGACCGAGTACACAGTCGGCAAGAGCGCAAAATATAAGGCGCGCACTGACTATTGGGGCACCGGCCCTTATCTTTCGACCTTCGAATTCGTCGATCTCGGCGACAATCCGGGCGCCGGCATCGCGGCCATGGCATCCAAGCAGGTCGATGGCCTATCGGAAGCCGACGCGGTCCAGATCAGCTCGATGAAGAACTTCCCTCATGTGGCTGTCTATAAGGTCGAGACGACGCAGACAGTCGTCGCCCGCATGCATCCTGACGTCGAGCAGTTCAAGGACAAGCGCGTCCGCCAGGCCATGCGTTTTGCGATAGACCGCGACAAGGTCATCCAGACCTCGCTGCTTGGCGCCGGCATGCCGGCGGAAGATCACCACGTCGCCCCGTCACATCCGGAATATGCGGCGCTGCCGAAATATCCGCGCGACATCGAAAAGGCCAAGAAGCTGCTCGCCGAAGCTGGCTATCCTAACGGCTTCGAATTCGACATGGTGACGCGTCCTGATCCGATCTGGGAGCTGAACACGGCACAGGTTCTGGCCGAACAATTCAAGGATATCGGCGTCAAGATCAACATCAAGTCGCTGCCAAGCGCGCAATATTGGGAAGTGTGGACCTCCGCGCCTTTCAGCCTCACGGCCTGGGGGCACCGCCCGCTCGCCATCATGACGTTGTCGCTTGCTTATCGGTCGAATGCCGCCTGGAACGAATCCCACTATGCCAACCCGGAATTCGACAAGCTGCTGACCCAGGCGGAAGGCATCCTCGATCCGAAGGAGCGCAGCAAGGTCATCGAGAAGATCGAGCTGATCATGCAGGATGACGGGCCGATCGTTCAGCCATTCTGGCGCGTCTTCTCGACCGTAATGGACAAGAAGGTCAAGGGCTTCGAGCTGCATCCTTCGCAGTACATCTTCGCTCATCAATACGCGATCTCCGCCTAATCAAAGGGCGCCAGGACCGTCCGGCCTTCGTCCGGGCGGTCGTGCGCCGAGGCGAGAGAACATCGGACTGATAATGCAATGTCGAGATTCCTTCTGAAACGACTGATCATGATGCTGCTTACCATGCTGTGCGCATCGTTCCTGGTCTTTGCCGTTTGCGAATTCACCCCTGGCAGCGTCGCGCGCAAATCGCTCGGCCCTTTCGCCACACAGCAGCAGGTCGATATACTGACCGAAAAGCTGAAGGCCAATGATCCGCTGCTGGTGCGTTACAGTCGCTGGCTCGGCGTGCTCGTCGGCGCCATCCCCGATCCGCTGCAGGATCCGGGCACCGGGCTCAACTTCAAGGATCCACGTGGGGCACAGTATTTCGGCAATTTCGGCTATTCGACGCTGAACAAGCTGCCGGTCAACGATGTGATCTGGAACAGGCTCGGCAATACGGCAATCCTCGCCGGTCTTGCCTTCCTGCTGATCGTGCCATTGTCGATCATCTTCGGTATTCTGTCGGGGCTGAAGGAGGGCGGGGTGCTGGATCGGACGCTGTCCGTCATCTGCATCACCTTCACCTCCATTCCGGAATTTGCCTCCGGCGTCTTCCTGGTTACGCTCTTCGTCATTCTCTGGCCCGTCCTGCCGGGAACGAGCCCGCTCAACAATGATGGCGGATGGGCGGTGCCCTATCAGTTCGTGCTGCCGGTCGCTGTGCTCGTGATCTATGATTTCGGTTACGTCGCCCGGATGATCCGTGTCTCGATGATTGCGGTCATGGAGCGGCCCTATATCCGCACTGCCGTCCTGAAGGGCATGAGCACCCGCCGCATGGTGCTCGGACATGCGCTGCGCAACGCCATGATCGCGCCTTTTACCGTGCTCCTTCTGCAGATCAACTTTCTGATCAGCGGCGTGGTCGTCACCGAGCTCGTCTTTGCCTATCCGGGCTTCGGCCGGCTGATCCTCGACGCCAGCCTTTTCGGCGACATCGCGACACTAGAAGCAGCAACGCTGATCACGGTCGCCGTCGCCGTCGTGACGCAGTTGCTCGGCGACCTCGGCTACATGCTGCTCGATCCACGTATCCGGGTGAGGTAACCCATGGCACTCCAAGACAATATTGCCGCGATCAAGGTGATCGGTGTCAAGCGGGCGGCGCGGCCGAACTGGGCGCGGATCTTTCATTCCAAGACGGCGATTGTCGGTCTCTTCCTCGTCATCTTCTGGGTGGCGGCGGCCGTCCTGGCGCCCATTCTGCCGCTGCCGTCTCCGACAGATTCGGATGTGATGGCGATGGGCAATCCCTTTCCATCAGCCACCCATTGGCTCGGAACCGATATTCTCGGCCGCGACGTGCTTTCCCGCCTGATCTTCGGTGCTCGCACCGTGCTCTTCGTCGCGCCGCTGTCGGTTGCGGTCGCCATGGTCGTCGGCATCGCCATGGGCATGGTCGCGGGCTATTATGGCGGCTGGATCGATACGCTGATCAGCCGTTTCTCGGACATCGTGCTCGCCTTCCCCGTTCTCGTGATCTACGTGATCCTGATCGCCAATATCGGGCCCTCGGTGCTCAATATCGTAATTGCGACGACAATCGCTTCGTCGCCCGGCATCGGCCGTATCACACGCGGCCTCGTCCTCGGCCTCAAGGAGCAGGAATATATCGCCGCGGCGAGGCTCAGGGCGGAAAGCACGCTCTACATCATGCTCGTCGAGCTCCTGCCGAACTGTCGCAGTCTGCTGATCGTCGACGCCTGCCTGCGCATCGGCTATACGATCATCACCATCGGTATCCTCGGCTTCCTTGGTCTCGGCCTGCCGCCACCGAATCCGGACTGGGGCGGCATGGTCAAGGAGAGCGTCACCGTTCTCAATGTCTGGCCACTGATGTCGCTCATTCCGTCCGCCGCCCTTGTCAGCCTCGTTCTCGGTTTCAATCTCCTGGCCGATGGCATGCGTGAGGCGTGGAAGCCATGAACCTGTCCGTCTCCAACCCGCAAGGCGCCGCCATGCCCGACGCTCCGATATCCGACACTCCAAACGCTGATCTGGAGCCGCTACTCGATATCAGGGATCTCAGGATCGAGTTTCGCGGCAAGAGCGAGACAGTTGTCGCGGTGCCGAATCTCTCCTTCTCAGTCCGCCCGGGCGAGAGCTACGGCCTCGTCGGCGAGTCGGGCTGTGGCAAGAGCACCACGGCCATGGCGATCATGGGTTATCTCGGCGCTACCGGCGTGATCGCCGGCGGCAGTATCCGCTTTGATGGCAGGGAGCTCGTCGGCGCCAGGGAAAAGGAGCTGCGCGCGATCCGCGGCCGGCGCATCGCCATGGTCTATCAGGACCCGATGAGCGCGCTCAATCCGGTCAAGACGATTGGATCGCAGCTTGCCGAAGTGCCCTTGCTGCATCTCGGTTCGACGAAGGCGGAGGCGATGGAAATGGCCGCCGCCATGCTCGACGACGTTCGCCTGCCCGATGCCGGCGACATGCTGAAGCGCTATCCGCATCAGCTGTCGGGCGGCCAGCAGCAGCGCGTCGTCATCGCCATGGCGCTATTGGCACGACCCTCGTTGCTTTTGCTCGACGAGCCGACGACCGGCCTCGACGTGACAGTCGAAGCCGCCGTCATTGACCTGATCGGCGAGCTTCGCCGTCGGTATTCCACCAGCCTACTCTTCATCTCACACAATCTCGGCCTGATCGCCGAGGCCTGCGATCGCGTCGGCATCATGTATTCCGGCGAGATGGTGGAGGAAGGAACGAATGGCGATCTCTTCCGCAGACCGCGCCACCCCTATACGCAGGGGCTCATCGACTGCATTCCCGACATCGGCAGCGACAAGCGCAGCCGGGCGCTCGCCGCAATCCCCGGCCATATTCCGTTGCCGCAGGAGCGGCCGGAGGGCTGCTTCTTCGCGCCGCGCTGCTCAGGTTTCACCGCCGGCCTTTGCGACAGACCGGACCTTGCGCTGACCGAGGCGGGCGCCGGCCATCTGGTACGCTGCGCCCGCTGGCCCGAGATGGAGCGGCCGGTCGGAAGGCTGCCAGCTGAACTCGACCAGGTCGTGCCCAAGCAAGAGGCGATCGCGCTCTCCGACGTTACGAAGCTTTATCGGATCGGCGCCGACAAGACCGTCAAGGCCAATGAAGCCATCTCATTCGGCGCGCGCAAGGCCGAGATCGTTGCCCTGGTCGGGGAGTCCGGCTGCGGAAAGTCGACCCTTGCTCGCATCGTCACCGGTTTGGACAGCGCGACGTCAGGCTCGATCCGCATAGCTGGCGAGAATATTGCCGAGCTGCAGGCGCGGCAGCGGCCGCGCCATATGCTGCAATCGATCCAGATGATTTTCCAGAATCCGGACAGCACGCTCAATCCCGCGCATTCGGCGGCCTTTTCCATTCGCCGTTCGATCAAGAAATTCGGCATTCGCAAGGGCAAGGCGGCGATCGAGGAGCGGGTTCGTGAGCTTCTCGCAATGGTGCGCCTCTCACCGTCGGTCGCTGACCGCAAGCCCAACCAGCTCTCGGGCGGCCAGAAGCAACGCATCGCGATTGCCCGCGCTTTCGCCGCCGATCCGTCGCTGATCGTTGCCGACGAGCCGGTTTCGGCGCTTGATGTCTCGGTGCAGGCGGCGGTCGTGACGCTGCTTCTGGATATCCAGAAGGAGAAGCACACCACGATGCTCTTCATCAGCCACGACTTGGCGCTCGTGCGGCATGTCGCCGACAAGGTCGTCGTCATGTATCTCGGCAAGGTCATGGAGCAGGGCACGGTCGAAGAGGTGTTCGGCGAGGGTACACATCCCTATACGGAAGCGCTGATTTCTGCGATCCGTAGCCCAAACCTCGACGAAGCGCCGCGCGAACGCATCCGGCTGACCGGCGAAACGCCGAGCCCAGTCAACGTCCCGGCCGGCTGTCGTTTCGCGACGCGCTGCCATCGCAAGGTCGGCGGGATCTGCGACACGGTCGCGCCACCGATCCGGCAGGTGTCCGAGACGCATCAGATCGCCTGTCACATCGGGGAAGACCAGCTGCGCGCCGAACTCCCGGTCTATACGACCGCTGCAGGGGAAAACGGATGAGTTCCGATACCTCCGTCGAGGCGAGCTTCTGGAAGAGGGCGACGCGCTTTCGTGCGCTCGTGCCCGTCATGTTGGCGATCTGCGCTATCGGCACTGGAAACAGCTTGCTTACGACCTCGGTTTCGCTGAGCCTGAGTCAGCCCGGCATCGATCCGGGCGTCGTGCAGCTTCTCCTGACCGGCTTTCCCGTCGGCTTTCTGGCCGGCTGCCTGGTGGCGCGTTTTCTGGTCGCCCCTCTCGGCCATCGCGTCACCTTTCTGGCGGTCAGCTTCCTCGCGGCCTTCGCCGGCTTTGGCTATATGGCGACGACAGCCACGTCCCTCTGGCTGGTCCTGCGCTTCTTCAGCGGTTTCGCCATGGCGGTGCTGTTCGTCGTGTCGGAAAGCTGGATCAATCTGTACGCCGACGAGCGCAATCGCGGCGCCTATTTCTCGCTTTACATGATGATGACCTCGCTTGCCGTGCTCTTCGGTCAGCTGCTGGTCGAGGCCGCGGGTCCGCATTCGCCGCATCTCTTCCTGATGGGGGCTGTGACAATCACGGTCGGCACGCTCTATTGCCAGTTCGTGGGGCGTCCCTGGCCAGCGCTGCCGGTTCCTCTCGTCCGGCTGCTGCAGGCCGATGTCTCGGCCGCTGATCAGCGTTACGGCCTGTGGAAGCTCGCCATTCTGGCACCGGTTACGATTATCGCGGTCTTTCAGGCTGGTATGACGAACATGAATGTCTTCGCGCTGACGCCGCTTTACGGTGCCAAGATCGCGCTGCCCGCCTCGACGACGATCGGGCTCGTGACGGCCTTTAGCATGGGCGGCATGCTGGCCCAAACGCCGGTTGGCTGGCTGTCCGATCGGCTCGACCGGCGCTGGATGCTGCTTGTGCAAGGAATTCTTGGCGCGGCCCTCTGCGCTGCCATCGTCATGCTCGCAAACCGCTATGTGCCGGCGCTTTTCGTGCTCTTCTTCCTCTATGGCGCGACCGCCTTGACGATCTATCCCGTCGGCATTGCGTTTGCCAATTCGCAGATCGACAGCCGCCATATGGTGTCGGCATCGGGCGGCCTCCTGCTGCTCTATTCGATCGGCAACGTCATGACGCCGGGTATCGCCGCCGGGCTCATGAATTACGTGGCACCCTATGCGCTTTTCATCATGCTCGGCAGCGGTGCGGCGCTGGTCTCGGTCGGCGCCTGCCTGAATCTTGTTGGCAAACGGGCCTATCCGGGCCCGCATGTCGCGCCTGACGGTCTTGTTTCCGGAGCAAACGAATGATCAAGGACACCCGATTTGATCTCGTCATCCGCGGCGGCCGCGTCGTGCTCCCGGATGAAACGCGCAATCTCGATGTCGGCATTCGCGGCGGCGTCGTTGTCGCCTTGGGCAACGGTCTGCCCGAGGGGCACGACGAAATCTCCGCCGAAGGCCGCCTCGTTCTACCCGGCGGCGTCGACAGTCACTGCCACATGGACCAGCAGCCCTGGGAAGGAAAGGCGACTGCCGACGATTTCAACACCGGCACGCTCTCCGCACTTTGCGGCGGCACGACCACGGTTGTTCCCTTCGCCATGCAGATGCGCGGCCAGTCTCTTCGCGACATCGTCGAGGACTATCATGAGCGGGCGCGGCCGAAGGCGCATATCGACTACGGTATTCATCTGATCGTCGGCGATCCGTCTCCCGAGGTGCTGCGCGACGAAATCCCAGCGCTGATTGCCGAGGGCTGCACCTCGATGAAGATCTATCTGACCTATGACGGGCTGAAGCTCGACGACTACGAGGTCCTGAACGTGCTGGATCTCGCCCGGTCGCAGGGCGCGATGATGATGGTGCATGCGGAGAACGACGCCTGCATCCGCTGGCTAACGGAGAAGTTCATCGCCGCCCGTAAGACGCAGCTGCGCTATCACGAAAAGGCGCATTCCGAGATCGGCGACCGCGAGGCGACCTATCGCGCCATCAGCCTGTCGGAATTGATCGAGACACCGATCCTCGTCAGCCATGTCGCCGCCGGCGGCGCGGTCGAGGAGATCCGCCGCGCCAAGGCACGGGGCTTGCCGATTTATGCCGAGACCTGCCCGCAATATCTCTTCCTCTCGGCCGAAGACATCGATACGCATGATCTCTCCGGCTCGAAATGCGTCTGCACGCCGCCGCCGCGCGACAAGTCGAACCAGCCGGACATCTGGCGCGGCATTCTCGACGGCACGCTCGAGGTCTTCTCCTCGGACCATTCGCCGTGGAACTATGCCGACAAGATCGCCGGCGGGCCTGACACGCCCTTCAACCGCATCCCGAACGGCATTCCCGGCATCGAGACGCGGCTGGCGCTGCTCTTTTCGGCCGGCGTCAACGGTGGGCGTATGTCGCTGCAGAAATTCGTCGATCTGACCTCCGCAGCGCCCGCGCGCCTCTTCGGCCTCTATCCGCGCAAGGGCCTGATTGCGGTCGGATCGGATGCCGACATCGCCATCTGGGACCCGCATCGCGTCGTCACCATCAGCAACGGCATGCTGCATCACGCCACCGACCACACGCCCTATGAGGGGCAGACGGTGCGCGGCTGGCCGATCATGACGATCTCGCGCGGCGAACTCGTCTGGAACGATGGCGAGGTTCTGTCGCGACCCGGTCGCGGCCAGTTCATCCCGCGTCTGCGGCCCTTCCCGCCGCAGCAAGGGCTTTCCAAGGTGCTTGCATCATGACAACGGTGCCAGATCCATCGCCATCGAGGCTGGCCGGCAAGGTTATCCTGATCACAGGAGCGGTCAGCGGGATAGGTGCTGCCATCGCGCGGCGATGCCTTGCCGAGGGCGCCAGCGTCGTCTGCGCCGATCACGCCGAGGATGCCTCGACCAATCTGGCCAAGGAACTCGGCTCTCGCGCTCTTGCCGTTTCCTGCGATGTCACGGACGGAGGTTCGATGGAGCGCGCACTCGGTACGGTGCGCGGCCGGTTCGGCCGGCTGGACGGCTTGGTTCACAATGCGGCTGCGCCGTCGCTGGATGGGACGGTGGTCGATCTCAGCGAAGAGCAATGGCGCCGCGAGCTCGATGTCAGTTTGACGGGCGCCTTCCTGGCCGCCAAGTTCGCATTGCCGCTGATGATTTCGGGCGGCGGCGGCTCGGTCGTGCTGATCGCCTCGCAATTTGCGCATGTGGCGGCGGGCAAGGCGGTGGCCTATTGCGCGGCTAAGGCCGGCCTCGTCCATCTCGCCAAGGCAATGGCTGTCGATCACGCGGACGAGGGTATCCGGGTGAACAGCCTGTCGCCGGGGGCTGTCGCGACACCCCGTCTCTTGCAGCGCTGGCCGGATCTCGAAACCGCGGATCTGCAGCTCGGCCCTGCGCATCTGCTCGGCCGAATCGCCAAACCCGATGAGATTGCCGCTGCAGCCGCCTTCCTGCTTTCCGCCGACGCCTCCTTCGTCACAGGCACCGATCTGCTCGTCGATGGCGGGTATGCGGTGCGTTGAACCAATGAATGCAACGATCTGGATTGGATTTTGATATGACCCTTCTCGTTACCGGCGGTACAGGCTTCGTCATGAGCGTGGTGGCGCGGACCTGGCTGGATCGCGATCCCACGGCCCGCGCCGTCATCCTCGATCGCTCCGGGTTCGATGCCATGGCCGAGCGCTATTTCGCGCCGGTTCGCGATCGGCTCGCGGTCATAACGGCCGATATCTGCGACCCCTCACAATGGGCAGCCGCGCTGGACGAGTACGGCATCAGCGTCATCGTGCATGGCGCGACGATCACGCCGATCTCGCGTGGTAGCGCCGCGGAGGCCAAGCGCCAGCCGGAAGCAGAGGAGCCGGCGAAGATCGTCGATGTCAATCTGATGGGTACGGTTCAGATGCTCGAGTGGGCGCGCAGACACCCTTCGGTCAAGCGCTTCATCTATGTCAGCTCAGGCTCGGTCTACCGCAATCACGGCCCGGATTGGGCCGGCGAGCCCTTGCCGGAAGACGGTTATGTCGCGCCGCTGACGCTTTACGGCATCTCGAAATTCGCCTCCGAAATGGTAGTCAATCGATATGCGGATCTCTTCGGCCTGTCGGCACTCAGCGTTCGTCTCGCCTCGGTCTATGGCACGATGGACCGCGCGACCGAGAGCCGCAATTTTCGCCATGTTCCGAACAAGGTGGCGCATATGGCGCTGGCGGGCGAGGTGATCCGGCCGAACAGCCTGGAATCAGTCGGCGATTACGTCCATTCCACCGATGTCGGCAATGCCGTCGTTGCGCTGCTGACGGCGTCGCGCCTTCGCTATCGTCACTACAATATCGGCAGCGGCCGCACCTCTGCGACGGGCGACATTGTCGAATGGGCGCGCGAACGCGTACCGAACGTGAAGGTCGAAGTCAGCCCGCACGACACAGCCAACGTCATCCAGGATGCAAGGTTGAAGGACGGCATGTGGGGCGAATACGACCTCGCCCGCATCGAGCGCGATACGGATTGGCGCCCGCGCCCCGCCAAGGAAGCCTTCCTCGACTACATGGACTGGATCGTCGCGAACGAAGGCGTATCGGAGGAGAAGAAATGATGTCTGCACCTGTCAAACCCGAAAACACGGAACGCCAGGCGCGCGATTTCATCGGCTATGGCCCAAAGCCGCCCTTCATGAGCTGGCCTGGCGGTGTCAAGCTCGCAATCAACCTGGTGCTGAACTACGAGGAAGGCTCGGAATATTCCTGGCTGGAGGATGGCCGCAACGACAACTGGGGCGAATACAATATTCCGAACAGCCCGCCGGTCCGCGATCTGGGGACGGAAACGCATTTTGAATATGGTAGTCGTGCCGGCGTCTGGCGCCTGGCGCGCCTCTTCGATCGCACAGGCATTCCGATCACCGTGTCGGCTTGCGCCGTCGCGCTGGAAAAGAACCCTGCCGTCGTGGAGTGGATGAATGCCCGCGGCCATGACCTGCTGGGTCACGGTCTGCGCTGGAGCGAATATTCGACCATCGAGCGCGAGGACGAAGAGCGTCAGCTGCAAGAGGCGATCGCGCTCTACAAGAGGCTGATCGGCCGCCGACCGATGGGCTGGAATTGCCGCTCCTTCCCGAGCGTCAACACCCGCGATCTGGTCGTCAAAGAAGGCGGCTTCCTCTATTATTCCGATCCCTGCAATGACGATCTTCCCTATTTCCTCGATCACGACGGCACGCGCCTGCTCGTCGTTCCCTACTCCAAGACGCTGAACGACAGCCGTTATCTGATTGCGCCCGGCTACAGCAATCCTCGCGATTTCGCCGAGGACTGCCGCTCCGCCATCGACTACATGATCGGGGAGGCGGATGAGACCGGTGGCCGCATGCTGACGATCGGCGTTCATGCCCGCTGGATGGGCCAGCCGAACCGCGCCTCCGGCCTGCGCGATGTTATCGAGCATGTCCAGAAGACGCCTGGCGTTGCCTTCATGCGCCGCGAGGATATCGCTCGCCACTGGCTCGAAAACCACGGGACCTTCGGCCGCAATGCGTGACGCGATCGAGACCGGCATAGAGCCGCAGGGAGAAACAAGGGAAGAACGGGCCATGTGGGGCAAGGACATGAGCGGCGCCGACGTCGTCGCCTCCATCCTCAAGCAGGAGGGCGTGAAGCACATCATAGGCTTTCCGAACAGCGAGCTGTTCGACGCGTCCGCTCACCTTGACATTCCTCCTGTGATTACGCGCACGCCTCGCGTCGCTGTCAATATTGCCGAGGGTTACGCGCGCACGACGGCGGGGCGCGAGCTTGCCGTCGTGACTGTGCAATATGGACCCGGCGCGGAAAGCGCCTTCGGCGGCATCGCGCAGGCCTTCAACGACCGCGCACCGATCCTCTTCCTGCCGACGGGCTATCCGCGCGGATCGGAAGCCGTGGCGCCGAATTTCGAGGCAAGCCGCAATTTTCGCCATGTGACGAAATGGTGCGAGGCGGTGACTCGCGTCGGGCATCTGCCGAAGCTGATGCATTCGGCGATTTCACGCGTGCGCAACGGCTCTCCGGCGCCGGTTCTTCTGGAATTGCCGGTGGACTTACTAGCGGAGCGACACGATCCCTCGGGGGATGCCTACGTCAAACCCAGGCGCAGCATCCCGCAGGCGGATTCCGCGGAAGTCGACGAACTGGTTGCAACGTTGCTTGCGGCGAAGAGCCCCGTTGTCTTCGCTGGCCAGGGTGTGCTCGCGGCTTCTGCGTCAAGGGAGCTGATGGAATTTGCCGAGCTGTTTCGCATTCCCGTCATGACGACACCGAACGGCAAGAGTGGCTTTCCGGAAAATCATCCACTGGCGCTTGGCACCGCGGGTCGCGCACGACCCGCCACGGTCGATCACTTCATGGACAAGGCTGACGTCGTGCTCGCGCTTGGCACGAGCCTTACGCGCTCTCACTATATACTACCGATCGCCAGGGATAAGGTGCTGGTGCAGGTTACCATCGACGATAGCGATCTCGGCAAGGACTATGCGATCGCACAGGGGCTCGTCGGCGACGCGTGTTCTGTCCTCAGGCAGATGATCGCTCACATGGAGGAACGGCCCGCCGACATTCCTTCGCGAGCGGGTCTGGAGGAAGAGATCCGCGAAGTCCGTGCGCGGTTTTTGGCACAGTGGATGCCGCTGCTGACGGCAGATAGCGAGCCGATCTCTCCCTATCGCGTAGTTTGGGAGATCATGCGGGCGGTTGATCCGGCAAAAACCATCATGACCCACGATGCCGGCAATCCTCGTGATCAGTTCAGCCCCTTCTACGAGGCAACCGTGCCCGGCAGCTATATCGGTTGGGGAAAGACGACGCAGCTTGGCAGCGGGCTTGGTTTTGCTCTCGGTGCCAAGCTAGCACGCCCCGAAGCCACCGTTGTCAATCTGATGGGGGAGGCGGCGTTTGGCATGGTGGGTATCGATTTCGAAACGGCCATTCGCTGCAACCTGCCGATCCTGACGGTGGTGATGCGGAACAACGTTCTTGGTGGCTATGCCGCCAGTATGCCGATAGCCACTCAGAAATACGGAGCAAACCGCATGTCGGGCGCCTATGCGCCGATCGCGGAAGCGCTGGGCGGCTATGGCGAGTGCGTCACGTCGCCGGCGGACCTTCGTCCCGCGATTCTGCGTGCCCTTGCCAGGGTCGATGCCGGCCAGGCTGCGCTGATCGAGGTCATGACCCATGAAGAACCGCGCCTTCCGGGCCTCTACTAACAGGCGATTGGGATGAGCGGCATGTTCGATACGGTCATATCAGGCGCGATCATCGTGAATGCGGACGGCGAGGTACGGGGTGACGTCGCCATCTGCGACGGCCGGATTGCGACAATCCTTTCGCCCGGCGAGGTGGTCGAGGCCCGCAGTATCGTGAATGCCGAAGGCTGTCATCTTCTGCCCGGTCTGGTCGATGCCCATGTCCACCTGCGCGAACCGGGGCTGACGCATAAGGAAGATTTCGATAGCGGCACGCGTACTGCCGCCTTGGGCGGTGTGACGACCGTGCTCGACATGCCAACCGATGATCCCTGGACCGCAACCGCCGACCACCTTGCCGCCAAGATGGAGATGGCTAGGGAGCGTGTTCATGTGAATGTCGGCTTTCAGGCTGTCATCAGTCGCGATATCGACCAACTCTCCGGATTGCTGGATTTGCGCCCTGTCTCGCTAGAGCTCTTCACGGCCGATGTGCCTCAAGCCTTCCTCTTCGAGAGCATGGACGCCGTATCGCAGATTGTCAGACGCCTTGCAGGAAGCGATACACTCATCGGTGTTTCGCCAGGCGATCAATCGATCTTGGCCGGCAGCGACTTACGCAATCGTGCTGGCGATATCACAGCATTTCTGAAAAGCCGGCCGCCTCTGGCCGAAGCATCGGGCGTCGCCCGAGCCATTCTGGGGGCGGCGGGCACGAATGCGCGCATCCATGTGCGCCAAGTCAATTCGGCGCTCGGAATCTCCGCATGGCGACGGCTACGGGACATGGCGGATGCGACGGTTGAGACGACTCCGCAGAATTTCTTTTTCACCGCCGCCGACTATGAGATCTGGGGCGCCAATCTCAAGGGATCGCCGCCGCTGCGGGAAAGAAGCGATGTCGAGGCGCTGCGCACCGCTCTTTCCGAGAGCCTGATCGATATCGTCGGCACCGATCACGCACCGCACAGTCCCGGCGAAAAAGCTGCGCGTTATGCCACCTTCGCAGATATTCCAGGGGGAATGCCGGGGCTTCAGACCTTACTTGCAACTATGCTGCGGCTGGTTGAGGACCACGTCATCGGGCTCAGCGATCTCGTGCGCATGTGCTCCCACAATCCGGCCAGACGCTTCGGTCTCGGCCGCTCCAAGGGCGCGATAGCGGCGGGATTTGATGCTGATATCGTGGTCCTTGACCGGCGCCGGCCGAGACGGATCACGCATGCCGAACAGGCCTCACGCGCCGCCTACACGCCTTTCGACGGCTGGAGCGTACCGGGCACGCTGACCCGGGTGTTCCTGAAAGGTCAGGAGATCGTTCGCGATGGAAAGATCATCTCCGAGAGACGCGGCCGCGTCGTCACCCGTGAAGCCTGAGGAACAGTCCATGCCCATGCTGCAGAACAGAATTGCCATCGTCACTGGTGCCAGCTCCGGCCTCGGGCGCGCCATCGCGTTGCGCTATGCCAACGAAGGTGCCTTCACCGTCATCGCCGACATGATTGAGACGCCGATCGAGGGCGGCGAAACGACGCTAGAGCTCATCCGCGCTGCCGGCGGCAATGCTCTTTTCATAAAGACGGATATTTCGAACTGGGAAGCTGTCGATCATCTGATCAGCCAGACTGTCGGCCATTTTGGGCGGCTCGACGTGATGGTCAATAATGCGGCAATCTACACATCGACCAATTTGCTGGAGACGACGCCGGAGCAATGGGCACGAGTCATTGACGTCAACCTCACCGGCTTCTTCTATTGCTGCAAGCGCGCCACGCAGCAATTCGTCGCCCAGGAACCAGTCGGCGAGGTGCGCGGCCGCATCATCAACATTTCCTCGCAGCACGGCATGGTCGCTTGTCCCGGCGATTTTCCCTACGGCGTCAGCAAGGGCGGCATTGTGCAGATGACGCGCCAGATCGCGGTGGATCATGCCGACGACCTGATCATCTGCAATGCGATTGCGCCGGGTAAGATCGTCACCGGCAAGCCTGGCGTCGCCAATGATCCCGATGTGCTCGCCGATTCGCGGCACCGCACGCCCTGGCCACGGCTCGGCGTTCCGGAAGATGTCGCCGGCGCGGCGCTGTTCCTGGCAAGCGACATGTCGAGCTATATGACAGGCATCAATCTCATGGTCGATGGCGGCTGGATGGCCGGCTGACTCTTAACGAAAACCGGCCGTCTGCCGGAGAATGAAAGGAAACACACATGGATCTGGGACTGAAGGGAAAGACGGCGCTCGTTCTCGGCGCTGGCGGTGGCCTCGGCAGCGCGATTGCCAAGACATTGGCTGCCGAAGGGGGCCG
This sequence comes from Rhizobium sp., assembly GCA_039593415.1. Taxonomy (GTDB): domain Bacteria; phylum Pseudomonadota; class Alphaproteobacteria; order Rhizobiales; family Rhizobiaceae; genus Rhizobium. Next base: position 42,483 of record JBCNPI010000013.1, read on the forward strand.
TGTCGCCGTGGCCGATATCAACAGGGAAGCGGCTGAAAAGACGGTCGCGGAGATCGAAGCAAGAGGCGGCAGCGCTGTGGCGATCGCATGGGATCTTGCCGACCTCAGCATCATCACCTCAAACCTTTCAGCGATCGAAGCGCGGTTCGGTTCGGTCGACGTCCTCGTCAACATCACTGGCGGCCCGCCGCCGACGCTGGTTTCGGGCCAGAGTGCCGAAAGCTGGCGTAAGCATTTCGATAGCATGGTGCTGTCCGTGGTCGCCATCACCGACGCCGTGCTGCCGAAGATGCGCGAAAAGAAATGGGGTCGGGTCATCACCTCGACTTCGTCGGGCGTTGTCGCGCCGATCCCGAACCTTGGGCTTTCGAACGCCTTGCGCATGTCCTTGCTTGGCTGGTCGAAGACTCTTGCCGGAGAAGTCGGCCGCGACGGCGTGACGGTCAATATTGTACTGCCTGGCCGGGTCGCGACCCAGCGCATCACCTTCCTGGATGAGCAGAAGGCCAAGCGCGAAGGCCGTTCGGTAGAAGATGTCTCGGCACAAAGCACCGCATCCATTCCAGTCGGCCGCTACGGCGATCCACAGGAATACGCTGATGTCGTCACCTTCCTGGCGAGCACGCGTGCATCTTATGTTACTGGAAGTGTGCTAAGGGTCGATGGCGGCCTGGTCGCAAGCGTTTAGATGCCTAGCTTCGGCATTTATCGTAGACTGTTCGAGCGTCAGGCACTCGAACTGACCAAGGGGCTGGTGGCATGAGGCAAGCTCTTGAACCGTCAATCCGCTCTTCTAGCACCGGGGGAGCGGGGTCCTTCCATCCCATCGATTTCAGACTGTTCTTGTTCTGACCCCTATTTGGCAGCGGCAAGACACTCCGACGCGCCCGTCAGCATGACCTGTCCACCTCCCGGAGGAGGTCGATGAAGGCGCGTAAAGGGGACGGCAGGTGCGGGCTGCGCGGGTAATAAAGCGCCAGGCCCGGCGTCGGCGGGCACCAGTCGTCAAGGATGGTCACGAGTTGGCGGGACGCCAGATCCCGTACTGGAACGGCAAAGAGCCGATCCCGAAGTGAAGCGAGGCCCCGTGAACGACGTCAACGCCGAAGAAAAGCCAGAAACGCAATAACCCTTGACCTCAGTCCGCCGAATAGACAAGACCCGATTAAATGCAAGACGACATCACGGCTATCGGCCAAACCTAGCCATAAGAAGCAACAAGCTGTGCCACCTGAGATCGCATCCAACGATTGGCCGGATCGTTGTCGCTTGCGAGAGACCAGACCATCGAAATCGGGCTCACCGCTAAATCCAAAGGGACTTCTGCCATTGCCAGGCCAAATAGTCCTGCATATCGCTTGACGATTCTTGTAGGCAGCGTAGCGATCAAGGGTGCTTCCTGAACGGCGGTCAGCACCGTCAAGAATTCCGGTGCGGCCACAGATACATCGAGTCGGACATTTATCCGCTTCAGTGCATCATCAATGCAGCCTTCGATGGCATCCTTTTGCGAAACCAGCGCGTGTTTGAGCCCAATATAGGCGTCGCGATCCAAGTCTTTGGGAAGGTCAACAAGGTTCGGGTTGTAGCAGCACATCAGTGATTGCTCAAATAAAAGGTTCCTCCGATGCCTGTTGTTGCCGTCATTGTAGCAGCCGACGCCAAGATCAATGACGTTCTCATCGAGAAGCTTGTGAACGAGCTGCGGATCGGTCGAACGAGCAAGCACCCTGATACCGGGGGCCGTCTCGTTTAACATTGCCGCAAGACGCGGCACGAGCAGCACCTCCAGCTCGCTGGAAAAACCGATGCGAAAGATTTGCTCTGTTCGATCGGGTTCAAAGGTGGCGGGAGTTACGATTGCCTGCTGCGTGCGGCTAAGTATTTGCTCTACGGCATTAGCAAAATGCAGCGCTCGATGGGTCGGCTGCATGACCTGACCGACACGCACGAATAGCTCATCCTGGAGCAACGTCCGCAAAGTCGCGAGATTGTGGCTCATGGCAGGCTGCTGGATCTTGAGCCGAACGGCAGCCTTCGTCACGCTGCGCTCCTTCATGAGCGCATCGAAGGCAACTAGCAGGTTTAGGTCGAAAGACCATAAATTGAAATGATCGATGGAGACAATTTCATTCATCGATTTGATCGTTACACAAATCGCATTTAGTGTCCATAGGTATCGGACAGCGCTGGCCCGTTCCACTTCAATCGAAAGGAAGTTCCATGAGTGATCTTGGAAAAGAGTATCATATTGCCGGCACGACGGTGAGGAAGGTGCAGGAGCAGTATCTGCATAATGTACCTGCTTCCTTCCTTTACCCAGCTGCTCGATCCGAGGAAATTAAAGCGTTAGAACCGCGTCTAGCAGCGGTAGATATGGACGAAGATCGAGATACTCTCGTCGTGAGCATCCATACGTGGCTAGTCAGGACGCCGGACCATGTCATCCTGATCGACACGGGTTCCGGTAACGACAAGGAAAGACCGCGCAATCCGAGCTTTCATCATCAGTCATTGCCGTTTCTGGATGGGCTGCATGAGGCAGGTGTCGAACCGGAAGATGTCGACTTTGTCATAAATACCCATCTCCACGTCGATCATTCCGGCTGGAATACCGTCCTCCAGGATGGAAAGTGGGTGCCCACATTTAAGAATGCGCGCTACTTCTTTCCGCGCGTCGAGCAGAAATACTACTCGTCGGCAGCCAGCCACAACGATGTGAATATTCCGAGCTACGGCGTCTATGAAGACAGCGTTCAGCCGATCATCGATGCTGGTCTTGTCGATTTCATCGACAGCGAAGGTGGTCCCTTCCTGGATCGATTTACCTTCTTGCCGACCCCGGGGCATAGCATTGGTCATATGTCGGTTCTGCTGGAGTCGGACAATGAGGCGGCGATATTTGCTGGAGACGTCATGCACCATCCGATTCAGGTTGAGCGTCCCGACCTGAATACGGTCTTTTGCGAGTTTCTGGAACAAGCGGTTCAGTCCAGGCGGCGTGTGCTCGACCTCGCGGCAGACAATCCCGCCATGTATTTCTCCACTCATTTCCCCGGCTCGTCTGCAGGATACATCACCCGCGACGGCGAAAAATTCAGGTGGTCCTATGTCTAAGAATGAGCTTACATCTTCGGGTTTCGACACTACGGAAATAGTCTTCGAAGAACACTATGTCGATAGCGATACCGCCGGCATCGAACTCTACGTCCGCAACAAGCGCCGGAAAGACCATAAGACCTTTCTCGCCGAAAAGACGATTGTGATGGTGCATGGGGCAACGTTCTCCTCGGGAAGCCTTTATGATGTTCCTTTCAACGGGATGTCCTTCATCGACTTCCTTGCCCATGAAGGTTTCGACGTCTTTGCGGTCGACGTTCGCGGCTACGGAAAGTCGAGCCGCCCGCTTGAGATGCAGATGGAGCCCGATCTCAACCCACCTCTTGTCGACACCGATACGGGTGTTGCGGACTTCGCAACCGCCGTCGATTTCGTGCTTCGCCTTCGTAGCCTCAAGGCCGCCAACATCTTCGCCATGTCTTGGGGCGGTACTGTGGCGGGCGCATATGCTGCGCGCAATGGCGATAAAGTTGTCAAGCTTGCGCTCCTCGCGCCGCAATGGCTCAGTGATAGGTCAGTTCCGATCGACCAGGGAGGCCCATTGGGTTCCTACCGGCTTGTTCCTGTCCATGCTGCTCTCAATCGCTGGCTGAGCACGGCACCCGAATATGCTCGCGAGGGCCTTGTTCCCGAAGGCTGGTTCAATCTCTGGGCACAACTTACTCTTGAGGAAGAAACATCCACGGCTGACCGGGAGGAAGGGAAGCTTCGAGCTACCAATGGTCCGATTAAGGACATTCGCACATATTGGCGCGCCGGAAACCCCTATTATCGTCCCGGCGATATCAGCTCGCCCGTGCTGCTGTTGCACGGTGAATGGGACATCGACGTTCCATTTGATTTGGCGCGAGCCTATTTCGGGCAGCTTACCGGTGCCACTTACCGGCGCTGGGTCGAGCTCGGAGAAGCGACGCACCTCGCGCTGATGGAGAGCAACCGCCTGCAGGCCTATTCCGAGATTGCCGATTTCTTCGCCGAATCCTTCAAACCGGAATGACATCTGAATCACGGGCTCGGGTCGGATATCCGGGCCTACTCGCGCAATCAGAGCCGGCCGCGCGGTCCAATGCGGCCAGCAAACCCTTGCTCATCTCATGACAATTCTAATCACCGCTATCCTAGATGCCGGGCGAAGTGCCGTCGACATCGCCATCTTTACGTTCCTGCCTTTGATGATCGTAACATTCTCGCTGATGCGTTACGTCGAAGACATGAGCGCGTTGCAATGGCTTGCCGTTAGGGCCAATCCTATCTGTAAAGCATTCGGTCTAGATGGCTTGGGCGCTCTCGCCGTAATGCAGCTCAGCTTGGTCAGTTCTGCCGCTCCAATCGCGGCCCTATTGTTGATGGCACGCAAAAATGTGTCGGACAGATTTCTAACGGCGGCCTTTGCTGGTGTGCTTGCTGCGGCTCCCGCCAATGCAAGCCTGCCCCTAGCGACCATCGGTATCGATCCTGCGCTGATTATATTGAACGGTGTCTGCGGTGCACTCGTCGCCTCCACTTTTGCATATTGGATCGTCGGGCGTCGTTTTCCTTCACCTACGAGCATCGGTACTGGCGACGACGATGTGGATAATTACGGTGAAGGAAGACTAGATCTTCTTTCGGCAATCAACCGCGGCGGCGCTGATGCCATCAAGGTTATATCCGCGGTTTTACCCGTCCTCGTGATTGCGCTTGCACTCGTAAAGCTAATCCAAAGTGCTGGCGCAATTTCAGCTCTCACGTCCATGGGTGGCCGCTCACTTCAAATGCTCGGCCTTTCTCAACAAGATGTCCTGCTTTTTGCGACAAAGTGCCTGGCAGGATCGAGCGCAGCGGTCGCGCTGCTATTTGACCTTCGAAAGGAGTTTCCTCTTCAAGATAAGCAAATCATGGATAGTTCCGCACTTCTGGTCAATGCGCTTGATCTTCCAGGCCTTTCCATGCTCATCGCATCAGTACCGCGGCTACGATCCGTTGCGGCTGCCGCCGTTGTCAGTGCGCTGGTTGGAATAGCTGTTCGGATGGCTATATTGTTGTGTTTCTAGGCTCCGGGCCGGTATGGTTTCGGGGCTTCCTGAGTTTGGATCCCCTCAAGAGCATAAAGAACTTACCTTCGCCCCCTGACCCTGTCGAATGCGGTCAGACGCTGGACCGGCGGATCGGCATCCTCCCAGCGATAGATCTCGGTTCGCAGGAAGCGGAGCTCGTCTTCCATGGTCTCTTCGGCGATCTCGATCCACCAGGATTTCGGCCGGCCGTCGCTTCCATCAGACCAACGATAGCCTCGTTCCTTCAGGCGATCCTTCAGATCGAAGGGCGAGTTTTCCGGA
>JBCNPI010000130.1:0-14798 GCA_039593415.1 Rhizobium sp.
CACGCAGCCGTCCATCGGCCACGGTTGCCCGCCGCACGTCCACCATTGCTTTAGCCTTGTCCCTCGTGTGATTCGCTGCGCCGCTCGCCCGAATCTGCCTTAATGAATCACTCGTGATTCTGCTTGTCCAGAGGGTGAGGTAAAACTTTCTTAACCCTCTGCGATTTCAGCATATTTTGCACACGCAGCGGTAAGTTGCGCGGGCGCGGGACTCGTTGGAGGCGCAAAGGCTGATGCAAATCAGCCTTTGAAATTCGCGTGCAGGCGATCGAAATCACCCCTTCAGGATACGGTCCACGATGTCGCGCACATCAGTCGAAAGATTGGCTGAGCCTTCGATCCGCATCAGTGCCGAGCGGGCATGGTCGGCCCGTACGGGTTCCAGCAGGCGCCAGGAGCGCATGGAGGTCAGGATGCGGGCCGCAAGCTGCGGGTTTCGCTGATCGATTTCCAGAATTTCGTCGGCTAGGAAATTGTATCCGCCACCGTCCGCACGACCGAAACCAGTCGGGTTGGCGAAAGCAAACGTGCCGATCAGCGAACGCACACGGTTCGGATTAGTGCGCTTGAAAAGCGGCGTTTCCATGAGCAGCCGAATGCGCTCCAGCGCGCCTGAGCCGGGGATTGCGGCCTGAATGGCGAACCATTTGTCGATGACGAGCGCATTGTCTGCGAAGCGGTCGCGGAAATGCGCCAGTGCGGCCGCCGTCTCGGCCGTATCCGGAAAGCGCTGGGCCAGAATGGTGAGCGCGGCACTGAGATCGGTCATGTTGTTCGCGGCGTCATAGGCTGCCTTCGCCCTGGCCGGCGTCTCGTCCAGCTGCGAAAGGTAGCCCAGCGCCGCGTTGCGCAGGGCGCGGCGGCCGGCGCTTGCCGCATCCGGGGTGAAGGCACCGCGCGTTTGCATGCCCTCATAAAGCGCCGTGAAGACATGCTTTCCAGCTTCCGCAATCCGCTTGATGATTGTCTGACGGGCGGCATGAATGGCGTCCGGATCGTTGTTGCCGCCGAGTTCGCGGGCGACGTCGGCCTCGCTCGGAAGGGCGAGTGCCTGAGCCCGGAATGCCGGCTCCAGACTTTCGTCGGCCGCAGCTGAGAGCAGCGCGTCGGTGAAGGCCGAATCACAAGTGATGTCGATGCCTTGGCCCGCATTGCGTGCCGCCTGCAAAAGGTTTGGCAAGCCAAGGTCGATCAGCGCCTGCCAGCGGGCGAAATGATCGGTCTCGTAGCGTGCGATCAAGGCGAGATCGCCGGCGCTTTGGCTGAATTGCAGATTGATCGGCGTCGAGAAGCTGCGGTTGAGCGAGAGGACCGGCCGCGACGGGATGTCGTGGAATGTCACCGTTTGCGTCTGCTTCGTCAGATGCAGCACGTCGTCGGTCAGCTCTGCTCCCGTCACGGATGCCGGCGTGATGACAGTGCCGTCTTCGGCAAGCAGGCCCATGCGCAGCGGAATATGCATCGGCTTCTTCGCCGTCTGGCCTGGCGTTGCCGGCACCATCTGCTCAAGCGACAGGGTGAACGTCTTGGCATCGGCGTCATAAGCGCCGGATGCAGTGACGAGGGGCGTACCAGCCTGATGATACCAGAGCGAAAACTGAGCGAGATCGCGGCCGCTGATATCCTCGAAGCATTTGACGAAATCCTCGATCGTAACGGCCTGTCCGTCATGCCGATCGAAATAGAGGTCCATACCTTTCTTGAACAGATCGCGCCCGAGCAGCGTCGCGATCATGCGCGTGACCTCGCTGCCCTTCTCATAGACCGTCGTTGTGTAGAAGTTATTGATCTCACGGTATGTCGTCGGGCGTACCGGATGAGCAAGCGGGCCGCTGTCTTCCGGAAACTGTTCCGATTTCAAATGACGCACTTCCGCGATACGTTTGACCGGGCGCGAGCGCTGGTCGGCGGAAAACTCGTGATCGCGATAGACGGTCAGGCCTTCCTTGAGGCAGAGCTGGAACCAGTCGCGGCAGGTGATGCGGTTGCCTGTCCAATTGTGGAAATATTCATGCGCGATGATGGCCTCGATATTGGCATAATCGGCATCGGTTGCGGTTTCAGGATCGGCCAGGACATACTTGTCGTTGAAGACGTTGAGGCCCTTGTTCTCCATGGCGCCCATATTAAAGTCGGACACGGCGACAATCATGAAGATATCGAGATCGTATTCGCGTCCGAACCGTTCTTCGTCCCACTTCATGGAACGCTTCAATGCATCCATGGCGTAGGCAGCACGCGGCTCCTTGCCATGTTCGACATAGATCTTCAGTGCGACTTCGCGGCCCGACATGGTCGTGAACGTGTCTGCGACGACACCCAGATTGCCGGCGACGAGCGCAAAGAGATAGCTCGGCTTCGGATGCGGATCGAACCAGGCCGCGAAATGCTTGCCTTCGCCATAGCCGGCGCCGCCGAGGAAGTTTCCGTTCGACAGCAGCAGCGGGTTTGCTTCCTTGTCGGCGATGATGTTGACCGTAAAGGGGGCGAGAACGTCCGGCCTGTCGGGGAAATAGGTGATGCGCCGGAAGCCCTCGGCTTCGCACTGCGTGCAATAGACCCCGCCCGTGCGATAGAGGCCCATCAATTGCGTATTGGCCTCCGGATTGATGACGGTCGTGATCGTCAGTTCGAAAGGCGCATTTTCCGGCAGATCGCGAATGGTCAGATTTTCGGGACCGGCATCATATTGCTTCGCAGGGAGCTCCACCTGGTCAAGCAGCAGCCCGGACAGCACCAGTTCGTCGCCGTCGAGCACAAGTGGTGCCTTTGGATCGATGCCTTCGCGGCGATGAAAGATCAGCCGCGCTTCCACCTTGGTTTCGGTGGGATGCAGATCGAATGTAAGGTCCACGCGTTCCAGGACGAAGTCGGTAGGCCGGTAATCTGCCAGATTTACGATCTGGCCGGTATCTGTTCGCATGGTCTATCCTGATCAGACTAAGCTATGGCGGGTACAGTCCGAAGCCTTCCCTTGGACTGAGGTGCCGCATCATTACATCGAAATCTGAACCAAAGTTAAAGTCATGTCATGACCGCGGCATGTTTTGTTATGGCACGATAAGTATTTGCTCGTCCGTCTGTTCATTTTTCAGGTCGAACGCAACTTTTGAATGGATATTAAACGGATAGGTGGCAGTTGTTGGTCTGCATTTGCGGATGGCGGCATAGTTGCTATCATGCTGCTCAGCGGGATCGACGTTGTTTTACGGGAGCCGGATGATTTTGGGCCGATCCGAACCTAAAATCCGAATCCGACCTGGAATCAAAGAAGTAGAGCATGATGTCGTCCGAAAACCGAGCGGACTTTTCGGCGTCATGCTTTAACGTCGAATGCAAGGCTCTGCGAAGAGGGAAACAGTAATTTAAAGTAAATTATTTGTTTAACCTCTTGCAGTATAACAGAGCCCGCATAACTATAGCATGCTATTAAATGTCGGAATTATGATCGATTCCGGTGACATTGTTCACAAAAATAAAACATCCCATTTTGTCGTATATTGAGAAGGGCGCCCCAAGGAGGCCCGATTGAGCTTTTCTATTGAGCAGCTTGCTCGCCATCCCAGATTCGTAGCGTCGCTGCGCTTTCTCTCGGAGGCATTGCGTAACCGTTACGACAGTGGCCCGAGGATCGCGCGTATGCTCGCCTCGCATCAGCGCTGGCTTCTGACGCAAACAGCCTATGCACTCCATCTTGAACATGACCCGGCGGTTCCCGGCTCGGGCTTGACCGTTGTCGCGCTGCGCAATCTCATTACGCACTATCGCGTCGCCAGCCGCAATACGGTTTTGAGCTTCATCGAGGAATTGCTGACCTATCGCTTCCTGGAGCTGGCGCCGGGGCCGGCGCGGCGTCCGCGCCGCTACGTGCCGACCGACATGAGTTTCACGGGAATGTTCGGTTGGTATCTCGCCAATCTGGCAGCGCTTGATTTGCTTGATGATGGCGGTCGCGCAGCCGCATTGGCTGCCTCGCCGATGCTGCTGGATCTTGCGCAGCCGCGCATGGCACGCAATTGCCTGGAGGCGGAAATCTGGCGCGAGCCCCCCGAATGCGTCGGTCTGTTTCTGTGGACCGAAGCAGGGGGCTTAGTCGTTGATCACATCATATCGAAACTGGATCTCAACGAACTGCTCGGTGAAAGGATCGATATAGGACGTGTCGATGCACGGGCGCTGGCAACGCACTTCATGATATCGCGAACCCATCTGCAGCGCCTCCTGCGCAAGTCGGCCGAACGCGGAGACATTGGCTGGCATGATGAGGTCAAGAAGACGCGCATGTGGGTATCGCGTAATTTTCTGGATCAGTACTGCGGTTGGCAGGCGGTAAAGCTGGCGGCAGTCGATGAGGCCTTCGCCTGGGCGCAATCCGTTGAGAAGAGCTCTGATCCGGGCTGATCATCCACCGACAAAGCGGTTCGGAGATTCGGCAAAGAACCTTTGCTTCAGAAAGCCCGTCCCGGACGCAGTGGAGCGGAGCAGCCGATCGCTTCGTGGGAGCTCAAAGGGGAATGCTGGCGGCCGTCTGTGCAGCGCTCGCGTCGCGGCATTTGCCTTTGCGAAAATTGCGCGCCCTTTCGTATTCTTCGGCCGCCCGTACCGCGGAGCCTATAGGGCCGGCCGAATCCAACAGGGCAATGAGGGGACGCAAACCCGAAAACATGATGCAGATCCTGATGGCGCAAGTCCAGGCAACGGTTTTCCGTTCGGAATCGCGCAAAGACGAAGGAATGGAGCTTTTTCGCGATCAGGAGAAAAGCGGGAAGGCTCTGGCCAAACGCTGTGCCGAGTGAGCTGTCGCGCTATTCGCGCCTGTTGGTCAGCAGGCGCGGAAATCAGCGAAAAGGGCCGTCGGCCTGCTGACGCGAGCCGAAACGCCGGTGCCTCGCGCAGTCATCTGCTCATTGGCAGCAATGCCGAGATTGCGATGGCCGTTTGTTGCGCGCACAGGTTCGATCGCGCGGCGCAAGGTATCAAACCCGCAATGTATAGGACGAAAACGTGCAGTCATTGCCTTGGTTCCTTTCGAGATTCCTCCCAAGACACCTCATATATTGCAGTGCAATATCGATTCTGCAATGCACAACGCACGGAAACTGCCATGCAGAAAATGCATGACTAATGTCATTTCTCGTTAATACTTAGGGAAGTCAGCCTAATATTTCAGCGGTGATATAGGTCTTGAATGTCAGAAGATCGTTCCATGTCAGCCGCTTATTGATCGGCGCGGTCAGGAGTTCCTGCGGATGAAGGGTGGCGATGGCCGGCACGGTGCGGCCGAGAATGCTGATTTCCCGCCATTGTCCGCGCAATCCATGGATGGTTTCGGCACCTCCGAAGAAGTGCCTGGCGGTGAAATTACCAAGCAGCAGCACCGCCTTAGGCTCGGCAAGCGCGATCTGCCGTTCTATGAAGGGACGGCATATCTCGATTTCTGGTGGAGAAGGGGCGCGGTTGCCCGGCGGTCGCCACGGGATGACGTTCGTGAGCAGGATCGCTTCGCGTTGCAGGCCGATGGCCGCCAGCATCCTGTCGAGCAGTTGCCCGGCGCGACCAGCAAACGGCGCACCTTCGCGGTCGTCGTCGGCGCTTGGCATCGGCCCGATCACCATGATTCGGCTTTCCGGCGTGCCGCTCGCAAAGATCGTCGATCGTGCGCTGTTCTTGAGATTGCAGCCATTGAAGGCTTCGATAGCAGTCTTCAATTCGGAGAGCGAGCGTGCGCTTTCGGCCGCGAACCGGGCTTGCTCGACGGCCTGCTCGTCGGGAATTGCCGGCGTGGCGCGCGGCGGTGCCGCTGCGGGTGGAGCAGCCGGCTTTGCAGCCTGGCGCCGATCTGGTTGCGATCTTGCCGCGGGTGCCATCGGGGCTTCCGCCCGCGGCTGCGCGGCCCGCGAGCCCTGCCGAGCGGCGCGCATCGCCTCGAATTCGGCAAAGCGATCCACCGGCTGCTCTTCCAGCAGCCAGTCGACGCCGGCATCTGCATGGAAATGCAGAAGGGCGGCGAGCTCGGCCGGTGTAAGGTCGCTGGCGGAAATCATGAGCCGACTCTAGAACATGATGTCGAAAAGTGTAAGCGGTTTTCGGACGACATCATGCTCCACCCATTTGAATCTAGCGCGGATTTCAGATCCTGGGTCGATTCGACTAGAGATCATCCGGCGCTCGCCAAAGCGGCGGGGAACGAAAGGCCAGGGTGGCCCGCTATCTCAGGCCGTCCACTGGGCGATGTCCTCGCGCTCGCCGATAAGGGCAAGACCATGGGCGATCGATAGCAATTCGCCACCTGTCTCGATCCGCTCCTGGCCGAACCGTTCGGTGAAGATGCGCCGCACCGCCGGCACGAAGGAAGTGCCGCCGGTCAGGAACACCTTGTCGATGGCGTCCGGGCGTGTGTTCGTTGTCGTTAGTACATCGTCCAGCGCCCCCTCGATGCGGGCGAGATCCTCTGCAATCCACGTCTCGAAGTCGGCGCGGCGCACATGTCTGCGCCCGGCCTTGCCAAGCGGCGGAAAGTTGAATTCGGCCTCTTCCTCGCTCGAAAGTGCCATCTTCGTCGCCGAGACTGCCTGATAGAGCGGATAACCTTCGTCATGTTCGACCAGTTCGATGAAAGTCTCGAGCTTTTCGGGCTCCAGACTGCTGCGCACCAAGGTCTTCAGGTCGGCATATTCGCGCGAGGTCTTGAAGATCGAAAGCTGGTTCCAGCGGCCGAAATTGGCGTAATAGGAGGTAGGTACTTCCAGAAGCTTGTCGAAGCTTTTGAAGAAGCTGCCTTTGCCGATGGCCGGCGAGACGATGTTGTCGATCATCCGGAAATCGAAATGATCGCCGGCGATGCCGACGCCTGAATGGCCGATGGGCGTCGCCGTCAGCTTTCCGCCGTGCGTCTCGAAGCGGATGAGCGAATAGTCGGTCGTACCGCCGCCGAAATCGGCGACCAGCACGGTCGCATCCTTCTTCAGATGCTGCGCGAAGTAAAAGGCGGCTGCGACCGGCTCATAGACATAATGGATTTCGGGAAAGCCGAACCTGGCAAGAGCGGCATTATAGCGCTCGGTGGCGAGGGTCGGGTTCGGATTGGCGCCGGCAAAATGCACCGGTCGGCCGGTAACGATGCGTGAAACATTCTCCGGCCATCCCTCTCCGGCATAGGCGCGCAGGCGACGGACGAAGATCTCCATCAGATCTTCGAAACTGTGACGCTTGGCGAAGATCAGCGTACCCTGGAAGAGGGCGCTTGCTGCAAACGTCTTGATCGACTGCAGGAAGCGACAATCGCCGGGATTGTCGATGAACTGCCGGATGGCCGCGTGCCCGGCCTCGACCTTGAGCGCGGCTGCACCCAATCCCGGATCCTTCATGAAGGAGAGCGCGGTGCGCATGCTGTCTGCCGTGCCGGCGGCGCTGTTGAAGGCGACCGATTGTGTCGCAGGCCCATCGGCCATCGCCAGGACCGTGTTCGTCGTGCCGAAGTCGAAACCAAGCGCCCGAGCCATGCCCGCACTCCTTTCCGTCGAATTTGTCTGGATTGGGGCCAAGCCCCTCTATCAGGCGCAAGACGCGCGCCCGCCGCAAAGAGGGCGCGTCATGACACGGCTGAACGTCATGTTCAAGACGTTGGGACGCTTTTATTTTTTCCCTTCCGCGGCACCGCCGGCCGCGCCTCGGCATCCTCTGTGCTTCGAACCTCCCGCAAATGAAACGGGCGCCTTTCGGCGCCCGCTGATATCATTCTGCGGCGATGGCCGCTGGCGGTTCTTTCTCGTGCGGGTCCTTGTCCTTGCGCTTGCCGAGGCGGCCCAGGAAGTCGCTCAGGCGGTTCATCTCGAGGAAGATGACCGGCGTGATGAACAGCGTGAGAAGCTGTGAGACCACCAGACCTCCGACGACGGCGATGCCGAGCGGTTGACGCAGTTCGGAGCTTGCGCCGCCGCCGACGGCGATCGGCAGCGCACCGAGCAGCGCGCAGAAGGTCGTCATCATGATCGGACGGAAACGTCGGACGCAGGCTTCATGGATTGCTTCCGCGGGCGATATGCCGCTTGTCGATCGAAGCGTCTCCAGTGCCACGTCGATCATCATGATCGCATTCTTCTTGACGATACCGATCAGCATCAGCAGCCCGATCAACGCGATGATCGACAGATCGAAGCCGAAGACCTTGAGGGCAAGCAGCGCGCCGAGAGCTGCGGCCGGCAGACCAGACAGAATGGTCAGCGGGTGGATGAAGCTCTCATAGAGAACGCCGAGAACGACATAGATCGTCAGCACGGCAGCAAGGATCAGATAGGGCGTGCTGCCCTGCGACTGCTGGAAGATCTGAGCAGTGCCGCCATAGGACGTGAAGATGTCCGCCGGCATATCGATCTCTTTCTTGATCTGGTCGATCCGTGCCGTGGCATCGCCAAGCGCTTCGCCGGCCGGCAGGTTGAAGGAGACCGTGGTCGAGACGAGCTGCCCCGTCTGGTTGATGGTAACCGGCCCAGTCGTACGCTGCACATGAGCGAAGTTCGACAATGGAACCAGCGAGCCGTTTGACGAAGCAATGTGGATATCCTGCAGCCTCTGGTCATCCCAGGGCTTGCTGGTGTCGAATTCGACCATCACATCATAGCTGTCGCCAGTCGTTTGAATCTGTGCAGCATCATAGCCCCCGAACGCTTCCTCCAGCGTTGTGCGGAGCTGATTGTTGTTGATCCCGTATTGTGCCGCCTTCTCCGTGTCGACGACGACGTTTGCCTGCAGCGCGTTGTTCTGCTCGTCCGACGCAACGTCGGTAAAGCGCGGGTCCCGGCGCATCGCATCCAGCATCTTGTTGGCCCAGAGGTTGGTCTGGTCGGCACTCAACGCTTGAATGACCAGCTGATACTGGCTGGCCGTCTGACGGCCGCCGAAGCGCAGGCTCTGCTGCGGCGTGATATAGGCCTTGATGCCGGCTACCTTGCCGAGGCTGGCACGGAGTTCGCGTAGCGTCTGGTCGAGCGGCGGCCGCTGCTCCTTGGGCTTCAACTGGACAAACATGGTGCCGTTGTTCAACGGCTGACGGACGCTACCGCCGGCGATCGACATGACGTGATCGACGGCGGGATTCTGCCGGACGAGTGCCGCGGCCTGGTTCTGTAGGTCACGCATCGCCGGATAGGATATGTCCTGGCGCGCCCGGGTGGATACCTGCAGGCGGCCGATGTCCTCGGTCGGAAAGAAGCTCGCCGGCAATATCATGAAAAGATAGACCGAGAGGGCAACCGAGCCGAGGAAGCTCAAAAGAACGGTGCCGCGATGGCGCAGGCACCAGGCGACGCCCTTGTCGTAGCCGCGCTGGGTCCAATCGAAACCGCGGTTGAAGAGGCGCACCGGATAAGGCGGCCGATCGTGACCTGCCGACAGGCGCGAGCTGAGCATCGGCGTGACCGTGAGCGAGACGACCGCGGAAGACACGATGGCGATAGCGACGACCATGCCGAACTCGTTGAAGATACGGCCGACCACGCCGCCCATCAGCAGGATCGGGATGAACACCGCGATCAACGAAATGGACATGGAAATGATGGTGTAGCTGACTTCGGCCGAGCCTTTGATCGCCGCTTGCAACACCGGCATGCCTTCCTCGACATGCCGCAATATGTTTTCCAGCATGACGATCGCATCGTCCACCACAAGGCCGACGGCGAGCGTCAACCCGAGTAGTGATATGTTGTCGATGCTATAGCCAAGCACATACATCATGCCGAAGGTCGAAATCAGCGACAGCGGCACGGCAAGGCCAGGGATGATCGTAGCCGTTACATGGCCGGTGAAGAGATAGATGACGAGAACGACCAGCCCGATCGTCAGAAGCAGAGTGAATTTGACGTCCGAAATCGCATCGCGGATCGGCTTCGCCGAGTCGTTCATGATATGCGTCTGCACGGAAGCTGGAATTTCCGCATGAAGTTGCGGCAGCTTTGCATTGATGGCATCGACCACGTCGACAGTGTTGGCATCCGGTTGACGCTGGATTGCAAGAATAATCGCCTGCTTGCCGTCGTACCAGGAGCCCGCATTGGTGTTCTGCACGCTGTCCTTCACGTCGGCGACATCGCTCAGGTGGATCGGCGCGCCTTTGGGGTTGGCTATGACCAGGGACTTGAATTGCTCGGCATTGGTCCTCTGCGTATTGGCATTGAGCGTCATGCTCTGCTTGCTGTTTTGCAGAGTGCCGACCGGGACCTGGCTGTTGGCGCTGACGATTGCCGAGTTGACGGTATCGATACCGATGCCGCGGGCCTGCAGCTTGTTCGGATCGACCTCGACGCGCACCGCGTAGGTCTGTGCGCCATAGACGGTCACTTCCGCCACACCCGGCAGCGTCGACAGCGACGGTGAAATAATGTCTTCGGCAATTTCGTCGAGCTTGCTGCGTGGCATCGTATCGCTTTGCACGGCAAGCAGCATGATCGGAGCGTCGGCGGGGTTCGTTTTCCTGTAGCCCGGCGGCGTCGTCAGATTGTTGGGCAATTGGCGCGTCGCGTTCGAAATCGCGGCTTGGACATCGGCCGCCGCCGCATCGATGCTACGGTTGAGATCGAATTGCAGCACGATGCTGGTGTTGCCGAGCGAGTTCGTCGCCGAGATTTCACTGATGCCGGGGATAGTTTCGAACTGCTTGATCAGCGGCGTGGAAACGGAGGTCGCCATCGTCTGGGGCGAGGCGCCCGTCAGCTGTGCCGAAACGTTGATGGTCGGAAAATCCACCTGGGGCAGGGCGGCGACAGGCAGAAGCTGATAACCCGCCAGGCCGGCCATGACCACACCCAGCGCCAGAAGCGTGGTCGCTACCGGTCGTTGGATACAGAATTGCGGGATCATTGCTGCGCTCCAACCGAAATCGTTTCGTTCTTCTGGCTTGACTGATCGCCGGCTGCGGCCACGTTCTCAGGCTTTTCGTCGTTGAATTGTTCGACGACCTTCTGGCCGTCGACCAACTGCACCTGCCCTTCGATGACGACATGGTCCCCTTCTGAAAGGCCCTGGGCAACCGCAGTGAAGCCGCCGTTTTGCCGTTCAACCGTGACCGGCGTCAAATGAACCTTGTCGTCCTTGACGACATAGGCATAGAAGCCTTCCGGGCCGGGGCTGATAGCAACCGTCGGAGCGACGATCACAGGCTGACTGTCGGTGAGATGAACGACGACGTTGACCGATCGGCCGGGCCAGATAGCGCCGTTGGCATTGTCGAACTTCGCCTTGACGAGGATGGTGCCGGAGGCGGTATCGACCGCATTGTCGAAGAAACTGACTGTACCCTGGCGGGATTTGCCCTTGCTCGAGTTCGGAACGGTGCTGACCGGCACGGTCCCGGCCTTCATCGCTTCCTCCAGCTCCCGAAGCTGATTTTCCTGCATATGGAACTGCACATAGATCGGATTGTATTGCGTGATGGTCACGATCGCCGTGCCAGGCGTGACATAGGCGCCGGGGCTGGGAACGACATTGCCGAGGCGTCCGTCATAGGGTGCCCTGATTTGGGTGTTTTCCAGCAGAACCTGGTCGGATGCAAGCTGTGCCTTGTCGGCATTGACGTCGGCGGCTGCGGTGTCGCGTGCTGCCACGGCCTGATCGACCGTCTGCTGCGTTCCGGCATTGTTGAGCAGGCTCTTGGCGCGAGTGAGGGCTGATTCGGCCGCCACGAGTGTCGCCTGATCCTTGGCTATGGTCGCTTGGTCCTTGTCGACGGAAGCCTGCGCGGTACGTGCGTCCAGCTTCGCGATCAGGTCTCCGGCCTTCACCATAGCGCCATCCTGCGCCTCGATCGATGTAATGATGCCAGATTCCTGCGCAGCGATCGTCGTGCTGTTTTGTGCGACGGCCGAGCCGGTGGCGGTAATATCGCTTGGCAGAGGTCTCTTCACCACTGCGACTGTCTTGACGACTGAGGATGGAGCCTGGCGCTTTTGGCCCCCCGCCTTGCTATTGTCTTTGGTTTCTGCGGAGGCTTGGTCGACAAATGCGGAAAGAAAGGGGATACGGTCGCGATAGCCCCAGGCTACGAGAGCTGCGACGACAAGAAGGCCGAGGGGAAGCCAAAATTTTTTCATATTAAAAGGACCGGTCGAGGCGAGTTGCGGGAAGCGCGATGACGTTGAGGTGTATTTATTGCGCCGCACAACATAAACGGGCTTCGCCGCAATCCATCACACCGCCGTTACCGCTAACGTTCGGTAATTCTGTCCCTATAACGTGAATACGTGAACGTTTATCCGGTGCAATCTACCACAGTTCCGCAGCACGAAAAATTAAAGCTTGGAAAGCTTTCAGGTTGCGTTGGTTTGTGCAGTGCAGCAAGCAAGTCAAATGATTATTTTTTGATTGCCGTTATGTAATAAAAGGACAGCAAAGCGGCTCTAAGCGGCATTTATAGTGGAAAGAGGGCCTGCAAAGTTCATAGGGTAGCTCTCGGCGCTCACGCAATTGTGTTGACGGGCCTGTTTCCAAAGACCCGCCCTCTTACCTGGTGACGACTTTAAAGAGAGCGGGCAGCGCCGCCATCACAACGGACCATTGTTCCCGTCACGTAGCTTGCCGGTTCGCTACAGAGAAAAGCGGCAGTCTCAGCGAATTCCTTGACGCGGCCGTAACGGCCGGCGGGGATGCGTTGCTGACGTTCGGCGCTGACATCTTCCAGGCTTTTGCCTCCACGCTTGGCGGCGGCGGTATCAAGCTCGGCCAAACGATCGGTCGCTATGCTGCCTGGCAGGAGCATGTTCACCGTGATCCCGTAGGCGGCCACTTCGCTGGCAAGCGTCTTGCTCCAGCCTGCCAGTGCGGGGCGCAGCGTGTTCGAAAGCGCGAGATTGGGGATAGGCTCGATGACGCCTGAGGAGGCGATGGTGAGAATGCGACCCCAATTCTGTGCCTTCATGCTCGGCAGCAGCGCATTGGTCAGCGTAATGATCCGCGAAACCATGGAGATGAAATAGGTCTCCAGCCGGTCCGCTGTCATCTCTTCCGTCGTCCCGGGCGTCGGGCCGCCGCTGTTGTTGACGAGAATATCGACGCCTCCGAGTTTTTCCGCGACGGCCTTGGTGACGACGTCTACGAAATTCTCGTCGTTCAGGTCGGCCCAGATCCAGTCCGCCCGGCCTTTGCCCTCGGCATTGATGGCCTTGCAATTGCTTTCAAGCCGTTCGCCGCTGCGGCCGCAAAGCAGGACGTTCACGCCCTCGCGGGCGAGCGCCACGGCGATGCCGTGTCCCAGCCCCTTGGATGAGGCAAGCACCAGCGCGCGCCGTCCGCCGATACGAAGATCCATCTTGATTACCCTTCATGCTGTTCGGAATTCCTGATCGACCTTTATAGAGCGCCATCCGCCAACTATGGAAGGCGCCTATCGCAAAGGTCGCAAATTGCGTCGGAATATTGACGTTAACGTAAGAGTCATTTAACTTGTTTCGCGCGCTGGACGAATTGAGGGATTGCCTGTCGCTTCCCGGCTCGACAATCCCTTCCCATTTTGACAAGAGATAACCGAATGGGGAAGACGCCCAAAGGGGACTAGGCTGTGTCCACTATTCGGATGCCGGCCAAGCGGAGAGAGTGAATGACTGACGCGAGCGAGCTGCCGGAACGCGAGAGCATGGAATTCGACGTTGTGATTGTCGGCGCGGGCCCTGCGGGCCTGTCGGCTGCGATCCGGCTGAAGCAGATCAATCAGGATCTGACCGTCGTGGTGCTCGAAAAGGGAGCAGAGGTCGGCGCGCATATCCTGTCGGGCGCCGTCGTCGATCCGATCGGTATCGACCGCCTGCTGCCCGGCTGGCGCGAAGAGGAGGGCCATCCCTTCAAGACGGAGGTCACGGACGATCATTTCCTGTTCTTAGGCCCCGCCGGCTCCATCCGTCTGCCGAATTTCATGATGCCGCCGCTGATGAACAACCACGGCAATTACATCGTATCGCTTGGGCTGGTCTGTCGCTGGCTGGCCGAGAAGGCGGAAGCCCTCGGCGTCGAAATCTATCCGGGCTTTGCTGCGACCGAAGTGCTCTATAATGATGAGGGTGCCGTCATCGGCGTCGCCACCGGCGACATGGGCATCGAGAAGAACGGCGAGCCTGGCCCCAACTACACGCGCGGCATGGCGCTGCTTGGCAAATATGTGCTGATCGGCGAAGGGGTGCGCGGCTCGCTTGCCAAGCAACTCATTGCCAAGTTCGATCTGGCGCGGAACAGCGACGTGCCGAAGTTCGGCATCGGCATCAAGGAGCTCTGGGAGGTCAAGCCGGAGAACCACAAAAAGGGTCTTGTGCAGCACTCATTCGGCTGGCCCCTGGGCATGAAGACGGGCGGCGGTTCGTTCCTCTATCATCTGGAGGACAATCTTGTCGCCGTCGGCTTCGTCGTGCACCTGAACTACAAGAACCCCTATCTCTATCCGTTCGAGGAATTCCAGCGCTTCAAGACGCATCCGGCGATCCGCGGCACCTTTGAGGGCGGCAAGCGCATCTCCTACGGCGCCCGCGCCATCACAGAGGGCGGCTGGCAGTCGGTGCCGAAGCTGACCTTCCCGGGCGGCGCGCTGATCGGCTGCTCAGCCGGTTTCGTCAACGTTCCCCGCATCAAGGGTAGCCACAATGCGGTGCTGTCGGGCATGCTGGCGGCGGACAGGATCGCCGAGGCGATTGCCGCCGGTCGCGGCAACGACGAGGTGATCGAGATCGAGAACGAATGGCGCCAGTCCGACATCGGCAAGGATCTCAAGCGCGTCCGCAACGTCAAGCCGCTGTGGTCGAAGTTCGCCACGCCGACCGCCGTGC
>JBCNPI010000131.1:0-14767 GCA_039593415.1 Rhizobium sp.
GATTGTGCTTCGGAATCAGTGGCATGAGCCCAAAGTATACCTGAAACCGCCGGGCCTTGCCTGCGTAAAATTCATATTCACATAATAATATCAATAAGTTGATGTTTGTGGACGGAAACTAGCTAGATTTGGTTTGGCGTCTCATCCGATATCGCTTTACTAAAGCAGGGAAGGGTAACGCTCTGTGGTGCCGTTGGCATGCGGATTTTGCAAACGGTGCCGAAATTGGGAAACACCGTCATGCTCGCTAAAGGCAGCTTTCGCTCGGTGCCTTGACCGACGGCAGTTTCCAGGAGCGTGCAAACATCCGCGTGATCACGATATCCGAACGTACTCGTTCGAACCAGGTTTCGTGAAACGCATCCGGAATATTTGTTGGAAGACATCGCATCCTCCTTTTGTTTGGGCAAGGCCGCCCACTGGACGGCGATTCCTATGACACAGCTATCGACGTCCGCGACGCGCCTGTCTCGCCGTTTGGGCAGGCCATGATCATTTCCCAACTATTGCAAACGGAACGTCCCGGATGCAAGGCAGCTAGGCCCGGTATACGAGCGCTCGGAACAAACTGAGATATGTTCCTGGCCCGACGCGTAAAGATCGGCATTGTCAAAGCAGATATTGTGGGATGCGACGCCGCGAGCTTTCAGCACTAAGGCGGAACCCCGCATCTTGCAGTTCGATGTTATCGCGTTATCGCATTACAAGATCTCGAGAACAATCCTGTCATCGGAGCTATGGCAAATGCCATTCCAAGCTCAATTTCGAGAAAAACAAAAGGCCGGGCATGGACCCGACCTCTCACAGTCATTCGGCTCAGCTGCCAGTACATCCGTGGTCAGGAGAGCGAATGACCAATTCATGCCGCCTGAAGGTTGTCAGCGGAGCTCTTGCCGGACTTTCGGTCCTGCACGATGTCGTAGCTGATCTTCTGGCCGTCCGAAAGCGAGCGCATTCCCGCGCGCTCCACAGCAGAGATGTGGACAAACACGTCCGTGCTGCCGTTATCAGGCTGAATGAAGCCGAAGCCCTTGACGGAATTAAACCACTTCACAGTACCAGTATTCATAACGATTTCCTTTCATGGCAGTCGTTGTGGATCCCGCGATGCTTTGCGGGGTGAGATCGATTTTTGAGAGGAAATCCAACGGGAGCAAAAAGCTCTGGAACGACATCACAAGCAATGGTCGATTTCCCATATATACGCTCAATTTTTGATTTTACAATGGATAATGCAGGAATCGACGGCGCGCGTCCAAGCTAGGCGCTATTTCCCGGACCAGAAATGGCCGCCGCTCTGAAGGAGCTGTTATTCCAGAGGTCGCGTAATCCAGGGTTTCTGTGCCTCGCTCGAAGGAAGTTCTATTTGCCCGACAAGCTCGCGCCCTTCGCCAGACGATTGCCTTCACTTCAATGCGTGATTGAGATCGAAACGGCAGCCGCTGTTTCCGAAATATTGTCCCGGCAAGAATAGAGGCGCCAAATCCCGCAAGCCACAGCGCATGAAATAGCCTCAATGGAGAGCGATGGTGTTCCCTCAGCGTTGCTTTCATTTCGCCGCTATCAGAACTTGAAGGTCGTTTTCGCTGCGGCGATGCTCTCGAAAGGGCGAGTGTTCCAGAGTCGTGGGAGTTGGCTCGGAATATCAGCGATATATCGCTTTGTGTTACATTGGAGGAAGCAGTTATGCACGTTCAAGATCCTATCGCCCCGAGGGCGACACACACCCATACGACAAGCGCGGCAGCGATCGGGCCTCCGGACTTGGTAACCTCCGATGAGGCATCCAGACAAGCTTACGAGCGCGGAGGGGAGGCTGGCATGCGAGACACGCAATATGAAGAAAATCCATATCCAGAAGGGTGTGTGCTCGCGAGAGCTTTCGAGCACGGCTATCTTGATGGTCAAAAGGCGCGGCGATAGCAGGATGATTTATAAAACCAGCCTTGCAAGAGGCTGATCTGAAAGATCAGCGCCTTCGTTCCCGCCCGTCTAGCCGAGATGGTGGTACTGGCAATGAGGCAGAGGATCGTCCTTCGCCATTCTAAAGAGGAAGCTAATGGGCTCTGTCATCAGTGTGGGATTTTCTCTTACTTGGGAGACGCCGGTCCTCATTCATCGGAGAGATTTCTGTGTTAGGTCGGTGGACGGTCCCAGGGAGGCACTGCGATATCTGCAGCGGGACTTCGATCAACGATCAGGTCAGCTTTATTGGAACGCCGTCTATTCCTGCATGGGGGCGCTTCGGCATCGGTCCACCTCCGATCTCGCCCGACAGTGTTTCATCGTTGCTTGTGATGATGCTTTGATCGAAGTCACCTAGGCCGGCGCTGTTTCGATCGCCACGTTACCAAGGCCGCCTTTGGATCAACTTAAACCGCGACGGCAGGCACGAAATCAGAGGCCAGACTGCGCGTTAGGCGTAAGACCTCACTTATTTGATTTTGCGGCCGTTTCCGAAGGTCGCCGGTTCACATCCCTTTAAGAGCGTAATTCACAGCGTTCGCTCTCGTCTCAATGTGTTCCGGGAATCGGTGTCATCTTGACCTTGAGCTTCCGACCCTGGGCATGAAGTCAGGCAAGTGCGACCTGGCCGCCGAACCGCCACGCGCCTTCACGATGTCCCCCGTCTTTGACACCAGCCGCAATCCCGCCAAAACGAGGGACAGGGCTTCGATCACGACCTAATTCCCACCTGTTTCCGGCTTGGCAAAGACGCCGATCGCCGCCGCGACGATGCCCGATACAGCCGCGATCGCCATCGCCCAGCGCGGGCTTTCATGGTCGGCCACCCAGCCGACAATGGGCGCTCCGATCGGCGTACCGCCGAGCGCGATGCCGACGCGTAGTGCCATCACCCGCCCGCGCATCGTAGTCTCAGTCGAAAGCTGCATTAGGCTGTTGGTGGTGTTGGTGAAGGAGAGCGCCGCAACGCCGATGACGACAAGCGCTGCGGCGAAGAACCAGTAGCCGGGAGCGAGCGCCGCCAGCGCGCAGCCGAGGCCGAACACGGTGGCGCTGACGATCAGATTGCGGAATTCGATGCGGTCGCGGCCGGCATTCAGGAATGCGCCCGTGATCGTCCCGACCGCCATGATCGACGACAACAACCCATAGCCGGCGGCATCGGCATGGAAAATGCGAACGCCCATCGTCGAGACGAAGATCGGAAAGTTCAGGCCGAAGGTGCCGATGAAGAACAGCATGAACAGGATCGCGACGAGATCGGGGCGGCCCCGGACATAGCGCAGGCCCTCGACAAAGCGGCCCTTGCCGCGCGGCGCCCGCCTATTCGGCCGCAGCTCCGCACGCCGTAGCAGCATTAGAGATATCAGGACGGCCAGGAAGGATGCGCCATTGGCGAGAAAGCCCCATCCAGTGCCGACCGTGGCGATCGCGACGCCCGAAACGGCCGGGCCGATCATCCTCGCGAGATTGAACGACATGGAGTTCAGCGCAACCGCATTCGGCAGATCGTCGTCGCCGACCAGTTCCGCGACGAAGGTCTGGCGGACCGGCGCATCGAGTGCGGCGGCGCTGCCGAACAGGAAGGCGAAGACATAGACGTGCCAGAGCTGCACGAGGCCCGTGACGGTGAGAATGCCGAGCGCAAGCGCAAGTGCGCCCATCGTTGCCTGCGTCGCCATCAGGAGCTGGCGCTGGTTCAGACTGTCGGCGGCAAGACCGGACCAGGGAAGCAGCAGAAACTGAGGCGCGAACTGCAGGGCCATGACGATGCCCACGGCTGCGCCGTTATGCTGCGTCAGTTCGGCGAAGACGAGCCAGTCCTGTGCCGTTCGCTGGACCCAGGTGCCAATGTTCGACACGAGCGCTCCCGCCGCCCAAAGCCGGTAATTGTAGTGGCGGAGCGACCGGAAGGTCCGCAGCGTCTGTTGCGTCATTGCCGTTTCGGCGCGTTCCCGCCATGGAACCGGCCGAAGTGACGCGCGGAAAACAGGGCGATGGCGAAAGCCCCGAGGCCGGCGGGGGCGACATCCGTGGCACCGTCCCACTGCATGCTGCCGAAGCGGATGAGAAGCAGGTAGGCCAGCACGAGATTGGCAAAGCCCCAGAGGACATTGACAGTCGATGACGACAGGCCCTCGCCGGGCGGCTTGGCGAAGGGCGATTGGAAAGGCCGGCCGAGAACGCCGCTGACGAGGTGCGGAATTGCATTCATCAGAAAGGCACCGCCGGCAAGCAGCGAGAGAATGTGGAGGATGATCATTCTAGGCGCTCCGCTTTGTCAGTTCGGTCATGATCTCTTCCGTCGTGGCGGTTTCGCCGAGCCGGGGGAAGACGTTCTTGATGCTGTAGGCATGGGCTTCGGGCCGCGTGTCGGTCATGGCGTTGATCGCCAGCGCGACATTGTACCCAGCCTCGAAAGCCTGCCGAGCGGTCGCCTCAACTCCGGTTCCGGTTGCGACCCCGATGACCACCACCTGCGTGACGCCGAGGGACTTGAGGCGGACGTCGAGGTCGGTCGTCGCAAATGCACCCCAGCTGTATTTCGTCACGACAATATCGGCCGGCTGCCGGCCGAGTTCGGGAATGAAATCCGTAAAGCCGTCCGGCAGCGGTCCGGTGTGGCGCTTGGGCTGCTCCGTGCGCCCCGGCGCGGTGCCGGCGGCATTGACGAGGACGACGGGCAGATCGTGCTGCCGGAAGGCGCGAATAAGCGCCACGGCGCGGTCGATGACAGGGGCGATTGGTTCCATCGTCGCTGCGCTCATGACCCCTTTCTGGAGATCGACCACGATTAGGGCGGTCTGTGGATCCAATGCAGTCAGGGCCATGGGATATCCTAAGGTGTGAGGAAGGAAAGGCTAGTCTAATCCTGCTCGACCAGCCGCTGCAGCACGCCGATGGCGGCCAGCACCTGGCTTTGCTCTTCGGGCGAAAGCCTGGCTTCGATGGTACGGCTGAGCCAGTCCTGGCGAGCGGCGCGGCCCTCCTGGATCAGGCGGCGGCATTTCTCCGTGAGCGAGAGAATGGTCTGCCGGCCATCCGAGGGGTCGGGCATTCCTGAAACGAGGCCCATCGTATCCAGCGCGGAGAGCAGCGCGCCCATCGATTGCGGGCGCATGCCTTCTGCTCGCGCCAGCGCCGAGGTGGTCATGGGACCCTCCTTTTCCAGCCGGATGAGCGCCGACACCTGGCTTTGCGTCAGGTCTCCGGCATGGCCCTGCTCGCGCAGCTTGCGCTTCAGCTTGCTTGCGAAGCCTCTGAGCTCTTCGGCGACAGTGGAGGCGAGGGGTGGTTTGGCCGCGTTTTCGATCATGGAGGCATCGCTATCATAAGCGAAGGCTAACTGTAAAGGTAAACTTCGCATATTGCCATCGGTGGCTTGCGGCCGGCCGCTTGATAAAGCTCGCCCCGGTCTCGGGTCCGATAGGCTAGCTCCTCCTCCATGACAACAGACGTACCGTCGCGCTGGCTTTATAGGAATGGATCGACTCCTCGACGGGCACTGCGTCATGCAGCACCGTGCGCCAGCAATTTCAGGAGGAGCGCGAGGATATTTCGATCGTGGACAGACGCGCTCCTGCGACCATTACCAGGCGCCAACGAGGGCGTTGCCGATGAGCGGTACGGCGCTGGATTTGCCGTCCTGATGCCGCACTGTGATCGATGCCTGCATCTTCCTGGGAGATCTCCGGAACCAGTTCGCGGCGAGGCTGGCAAGGTCCCCGATCATCGTATTCTTGCGCCAATCTGTGAAACGTCGGCTCGTTGCATCAGGCTCGGAACGATAGAAGAAGTCGCCGGACTGGCTCAAATCGTTGATGGACGGGCGCATCGATGAGAGCGGCCGCTGAAACATCTTCGGCGGAATCGCCAAACCCCGCGTGCTCTGTGAGAATGTAGGGGTCATGAAATCGATCGCCCAATCGTCAGCCTCGACCCAGCAATGGAAGTTCTCGCCGGCGCCAGAGACGTAACCATCGTTGCGCTGGTCTGCGAACAGGATGTACTTTCCGTCGAGGTTGTAAGCCGCCAGCCCGCTTTTTGCCTTTGCCTTGACCTTGAAGTGATGCTCGAGAATGAAGGCCCCGAAGGTGCTGAAATACATCGAAGCCGTGGCGGGATTGGCGTTTTCGTTGACCAGCAGGCTGTTGATGACACGGTAAATCCGATTGTAGTCGCTTTGCGTGATCAACATCACCGGTTCCCCTTAATCCGAATGGTTGGCATTCCCGTAGGCGACGGCGCGGGCCGTGTAAATGGATCTTGCAGGTCTTTGTTGCCGGCTATCTCGAAGGATCTGCTCCGCCGATCGATCGATAATTCGCATCGAATGTTCTTGACAACTAATATACGAGGTCCCTCGCTTCATCCCGATAAACGTCTGCGAGAGCGCTATTTGGATATGATGCCATCGCGACATTCAAGTGGCCTTCATTTAAGCGGCGGCTACGGAGCGACGTGATCCGGCTTCAGGAACATCCCAATGATCGCGGCGTAACCTTCTGATCACTTCATGAACAGGCCGCACCCGCGACATCTCATCTGATCATGCGATAGCAACAGAACAGAGAGCTCGGCTTGTTCGGCGCGCGCGAGACCTGCCTCGCCGAGGACCATCATTGCCGTCGCCCACGCGTCCGCACTCATACAATTGCCAGCGATTACCGTCGCCGAGGTGGGTGGATTTTGGAGCGGCATGCCGAGCCGTGGATCCATGGTATGGGATAGACGGCGTCCGCCAACCTCCACCCAATGCCGATAATCCCCCGATGTCGCGATGGCAGCATCGGAAAGCTCGATGATGGAGTGTGGCGCTCGTTCGTGACGATCAGGCTGCTCAATGGCAATCGTCCAAGCACTGCCATCTGGTTGGGTACCGAGCGCGAGCAGTTCTCCGTCGATCGCGAAAAGGCCGGCTTCCACATCGTGCAGACGAGCTGCATCAACCAGCCGATCGACACCGTAGCCCTTGGCTATGCCGTTTAGGTCGAGACACACGTCGGCATGTTTGCGTGCTCTCCGATTGGCCATGTCGAGCTCCAGCGTGCGATAAGTCTGGTCGCGGCACTTGATACGGGCGACCTTTATCGCCGTTTCATCTGCATCTGCCGTCCCGAAACCCCAGGCGGTGACGGCGTCCCCTACGCCAATGTCGAAAGCTCCGTCCGAAGCTTCGCCGATTGAGAGCCCCGCTTGGAGCACGTTCATCAGCTGTTCGGGCAGGGATATCCATTCGCCAAGAGTGGCGCGGTTGAGGCGATTAAGATCACTGTCGGGCTTCCACGTGGACATCTGCCGATCGACCTGTGCGACGGCGTTTGCCATGGCGGCATCGACCTCGGCGGCTTTGAAGTCGAATGGCATGTGAAAAAGCGCCGACCAGCGAGTTCCCATGGTGGCCCCGTTCAGGGCGTGGCGGGCAAGATTAGTAAACGTCTTCGGCATAGCGGCCCTCCGCCTTGAGAATGGCGAGATCAACGCCGTGCGGCGTCAGGATATCTGAGAGAGCCGCGGCCACTCCCAATGCCATCTCGCGGCCGCCGCAGACCAGGATCTGACCTCCCGTCGCGACCAGCTTGCGGATCCTTGCACCGTCATTGCGCAGGACGTCTTGAACGTAGGTCGGGTTCACCGTGCGCGAAAAAGCAGCAACGACGTCCGCCAAGCGGCCTTCCGTCCTCCAGTTCGACAACTCCTCCGCATAGAAGGCGTCGCTCGCCGGATGGCGTGTCCCGAAATAAAGATACATAGGTCGGCGCGCCCTGTTCGCGCGCGCAAAGCCCGCCAGCGGCCCGATGCCGGTGCCAGCACCGATGAGGATGACCGGCCTTCGACCGCGTGCTGGCCGGAAATCCGGATTAGCACGAACGAAAGCGCTCACTGTCTGTCCGGGTTCAAGCGTCGTAAGCTGCCCGGAACAGAGGCCGCCCGGCTGTTTTCGGACGCAGATTTCCAAGAACCCGTCACTTGAGGCCGATGCGAGCGAATAGAAGCGCGGCACATTCGAACCTTGGGGCAGGATGCCGACCAGATCGCCTGCCTCGAACCGCGGCAGCGTCTTACCTGTCAGACGCTGCCGAATGGAAATCTTCGGCAGGGAAAAACGCAGGATGACAGTGGTTGCCTCGCCGCTTGCACCGTAATCGCGGCGCGAGGCGAGCGACAGGTCCCACGTCTTCGGTCTGGTCTGCAGGTGATTGAGTTCGAAGCTCCGACCGAGCGTTTGGGCGAGTCTCCGGCCCCAGCGGGCAAAGTCCTGGATCGATTGGCGGTCCACGGTGTCGTAGGGCAACAACATATTCCAACCCTTTTCTTCCGCCACCCGTGCGACTTCAGCTGCGAAGCCGCAGAAGGAGGGGAAGCTGCGGTCACCGAAGCCCAGAACTGCCAGCGAAAGATCCTGCCTAACGGGTGTGCGCCGAAGGCGTTCAAGAAAGCCGCGCGCCGAAGCCGGAGCTTCGCCATCGCCGAAGGTCGCGGTAAGCAAAATCAATCGACGCGCCCGCGCCCATCGCGCCGGTTCGAATGCGGACATCGGAGCAACATGGACACGCATGCCCTGAACCGAGAGCGATTTGCTCAGGGTTTCGGCAAATTTCCAGGTGGTGCCACCGTCGCTGCCGACGAGGACTATGGTATCAGCGTCGCGCGCGGAAGCCGAACTTCCCTTTTTCCCGCCGCGGCCGGTGAACCAGACGGTGAGGCCGGTCCAGCTCAGGACGGGAATGGCGAGCGCGCAAACGCCAAGCAGCAGGCCGACCCACGCCATGCCTCGACCTGTATGTAGCATGACGACAAAGTCTGTCACGCGGTCGACCCAGTTTGAACCTTGCCAGGCGATCAGCGCACCGGTGCCCTGATCGATAAAGCCCTCACCGGCGTCGGTCTTGAGGGTAAATGTGTCAGTCGCATTGTCCACGGCTGGAAAGCGAAGTGAGCGAAGTGTATCGACCGAGGTCCGGCGCAAAACAGAGATGGTGCCGACGGGAGCGCCTGTAGCCCCGCTCACCTCCGACGGAAAGGGTGGCGCGCCGGCGCCCTCCGGCAGGTAGCCGAAGGTTGCTGCGGTCATCCAGAGGGCGGTGAGAGACGACAGAAGGAGGCCGGGCAGTGCAAGCCGCGAAACCACCGCGTGCAGGCGTCTATCGCCGGTGCCCTTTGCAGGCTTGAGGATAAGGCGCCATCCGCCTGCCCGGCGTGCCAGCAGTGATAGCCCCGAGAGAGCCAGTATCAGCAGCGCTGCCGCGCCACCGGCGGCAACGAGGCGACCGGTGTCGTTAAGAAACAAGGACCGATGGAAATTGATAAGCCACCGCTCGATGGTCGTTGTGTTGGCGCTGCCAACCGGTCTTCCGGTCATCGGATCGATGATGGATGAGACTGGCTGGTCGCCTTCGAGATAGTATGCCGTGATCCGGCCGGTTGGTGCGCGCCTGATTTGCTCCACCGAAGGCTCTACAGCCTGAATGCGTGCGGCGAGTTCGGCCACGCTGATCTGCTGACTGGCCGGAATTGTGAGCGTCTCAAGGGCCGGGAAGACCGAAAGTGCGGTGCCGCTTATCGCAATGACAGTGACAAGTGCTGCGGCGATCAGCCCGAACCAGCGGTGGAGCGACCGAATCATATCAATTTCCTTGGTGGTTAACGCGAATAGGTGAAGTCGGCGATGTAGCGGCTGCCTTTGATCGCATGACCTGCGCCCGCTGAAGTCAGCGGTACGACGACTTCGTTGGGACTATCCTGCATGTCTTCGGCGGCGGCATCGATGTGCAGCCGGTAGCCAGCGTCGAAGAGGGTATCGGCGAGATCGACGGTGATTTTGAGCGTGCGCCCGGAGCCAACGCTGGCGCCGGTAATGCCGTTGATTTCTCTCGTGGCGCCTCTGGTCGCGCGATACCACCCATTCAGATGTTCGTAGTAGCGCGCCTTGCCGCCGGCCATCCAGAGGCTGCCCACATATTTGCCTTGTCCGTCTGTGACGTAATAGGCGAGATAGGCTCCATTGCCGCCGAAACTGCGCATGTTGGCGGTGAAGGTCACCTGGCTTGCCAGGGCAAGGCTCGGCATTGTCAGGGCTGTCGTGACGGCCAGTACGGCCAACATGGGTTTGGTTCGCATCATATGCTCCGGTAAGAAAAGAAGGGCGTGATCAATTCATTTGGCTGTGCGGCATGCTGCCGGGCACAAAGAGGCCGTTGCTCGGCGGAGTGGCGTCCTTTGGGATGGGAGTGTTTTCGTTGCCGCAGACATCGTCGCTGCCGCCATCATCTTCTTCCTCGCCATGTTCGCCGCAGTCGTTGGCGGCGTAATCGCCATTCCCGTCCTGCGGTTGGCGATATCCCTCGGTTTGGCTTTTTCGCTCGTGCTCGCGGTAATCGACCTTGGCGATGTCTCGACCTGCGGTGTCGAACCTTAGGATGTCGAGCGGCAAGGCCCGGGCTGCGACGGCGGCAAGAATGCTTGTGCCGACAGCAGCGGCGAGAAGAAGTCTGCGGTTGATCATGAAGTAGATCTCCTTGGGAATAAGCTTGCGGTCACCGTTGGCGCAGTGTTCATCGAGCTACGCGACATCGAGCCCGAGGGGACAAGCTCGATGCGCTCAGCACCGGGCAGCGGACTCCGGCCCGTCGCCGGCCATCTCGTGTCCATTCCAGTCGGCGGACTATCGCCGTCCTCTCCTGGGTGCCTGGATATCGCTGCCATAATGCTAAGAGTGATGCTCGGTGAGATGCGGTTTTCATCATTGGTTTGTTCTTGCGGTCGAGGCGATCATTCGAACGGCAAACTGACCGGCACCTGACAGACGCGGAGACTTTGCTTCAGCTTCCCGTAAGCCAACGGTTGGACTACACAGGAAGGCAAAGGAGAGACTGAGCATGAGAGTCTTACTGATCGAGGACGACAGGGCGCTGGGGACGGCTATCCGTGATCAGATCGCAGCGGATGGACATTCCGTCGATTGGATGAGCCGCCTTGACAGCGCGCGAGACGCGCGTGCTTCGACCAGCTACGATCTCATCTTGCTCGACCTGATGCTGCCAGACGGGCTTGGCATTCCGTTTCTCAAGGCGTTGAGGGCGCGGGGCGACGTCACACCCGTGATCATATTAACCGCACTCGATCAGGTATCGGATCGGATCTCGGGACTCAACGCCGGAGCGGATGACTACATGGTGAAGCCTTTCGACCTGGACGAACTATCCGCGCGCATCGGGTCCGTTGCACGCCGTTACACGGGCAATCCGAATCCAATCGTTGCGCTTGGCCCGTTAGAAGTCGACCTTGCTGGGCGCAGCGTCAGGCTGAATGGCAAGCCCGTCGTGCTGACAGCGCGAGAATGGGTGTTGTTCGAGGCGTTTGTCCAGCGTCCCGGCCAGTTGCTTTCCAAGGCGCAGCTCGAAGAACGGCTTTATTCCTTCGATCAGGAAGTCGAGAGCAATGCCATCGAGGTCCATGTAAGCCGGCTGCGCAAGAAGCTGGGCGCGCGCGTGATCGAAACCGAACGCGGACTTGGCTATAGGCTGGGACGGCCATGAGCTGGGTATCCTCGCTCCAGGCCCGGTTGGCAATCGCGATCGGTGCATCCGTCACGATACTGTGGCTTGCAGCTGCCGTGGCCACCGCAGACCGGCTCGAGCGAGAAATGGAGCAGGTCTATGACGACGGCCTGAAAGCGACGGCGGAGCGCATCTTGCCCATCGCCCAGCATGACTTGCGGGAAGGACATCCCCGACACGAAACCGCTGAGGTCGGCGAAGAAGATGACAGTCGTCGTGACGCGCAGCCTAAGCGCGAATTTCGTTACGGCGAAGACGTGACATTTATACTGCGTGACGGACAGGGTCGCATCGTGCTTGGCTCTGTAGGAATGGACGCCTCAGTCTTTCCTCCCTTCGAGAAGCAGGGATTTTCCCAAACCGGGACCCATCAGCTCTATTCTGCGGTAAGCGGTGATGGAAACCTCAGCATCTCTGTGGCCGAACCGCTGGCGCATCGCCAGGAACTATCGAAAAAGATGCTGCTTGGTTTGGTACTGCCGCTTTTGATCGTTATTCCGCTCAGTCTGGTGGCAATCCTTGTCGCAGTCCGGATTTCGCTGCGTCCGGTCCGCGCACTCAAACGGGGGCTTTCGCTCCGCGGTGCACAAGACCTCTCCCCATTAGCTGCCGCCGGGCTGCCACGCGAATTACTGCCGATATCGACGGGCATCAATCAGCTTCTTGCGCGTTTGAAGGGCGCCTTTGACGCCGAACGGACCTTTGCGGCGAACGTTGCGCATGAGCTTCGAACCCCCGTTGCCGGTGCGATCGCACAAGCTCAACGCATAAGCTCCGAGACGAAAGAGGAGCTGACCGCGGAACGCACGAAGGAGATCGAAACGACGCTCAAGCGCCTCATGCGCATGTCTGAAAAGCTCATGCAGCTTGCACGGGCCGAGGGCGGCCGGTTACGCTCAGACAAAGCGTTCGATCTGAGATCGGTCCTGCCTATGATCGTCAAGGATTTCGAACGTTTGGGACAGGGGCGAATCGAGTTGATTATGCCCGAAATGGCCATTCTATCGCCTCTCGATCCCGATGCAGTGGGCATTCTCGCCCGCAATCTGATCGAAAATGCATTAAAACATGGAGCGCTGGGAAGTCCGGTCCGTGTCACGCTCGATCCCCAAGGAATATTATCCGTTGCCAATGATGGCGCGATTCTTCCACCGGAGGCAGTGGACCGGCTCATGCGTCGGTTTGAACGCGGCAACCTCAAGACCATCGGGAGTGGCCTTGGACTTGCTATCGTCAAGGCCATTGCGGACCGTGTCGGAGCCGCAATCGAGGTTGTGTCCCCTCTTCGGGGGAGGAGTGGAGGCGTCGAGGTGCGAGTAAGCTTACCGATCAACTGATGCGGCACTGACAGTGCACCGTTCAGCGTCAGCGGGCAAGGACTAGTCACTATCCTGCCTTGAGCTTCCTCGAGCTGCAGCCAAAGCAGCTTGCGCCATATGCTTTCGAACCCACTCGGTCGATCCGAGCATTGCCGTTTCGGCAACGAAAGAGCCGAAAATCGGCGCTTCTTAAGAACGCCCTAGTTTGTCATAGTTTGCGAAAGGCGCCGTTCAGAGCGCCGTGAGGCGAAGGTCATGGCTTACGTAATCACCGAACCCTGCATCGATACGAAGGATGGAGCCTGCACGGTCGCTTGTCCGGTCGATTGCATCTACGAGGGCGGCAGGATGTTCTACATCCAGCCGGAGGAATGCATCAATTGCGGACTCTGCCTTTCTGTTTGCCCGGTCGACGCTATCTTGTGGGACGAGGAAATGCCGACGGAGCGGCTGTTCCTGCGCGACGTCAATCGCGATTTCTTTGCCGATGACGTTACCGGATGGGGCGCTCCCGGTGGTTGGGACAAGAGCCGCGTCACCAGCCTTGATCACCCTTTCGTGGCAGCCTATCGCAGCCCGACCGAAATCAGAATCTAATAGAATGGGAGGAGCCTACTCTTGACGCAGACCCCGATTGCCGGCGTGATCGCCGCCGTGCCCACGCCCTTCGACGATCATGGCGACATCGATGGTGCCGCCTTCGTCGAACATGCCCGCTGGTGCCTTAACAATGGCTGCGATTTTCTGAACGTGCTGGGCACGACGGGTGAGGCCAACTCCCTTTCCACCACTCAGCGTAGCGCTCTCATGACGACCGCAGCGCGGGAACTGGATTGCAGCAGGTTGATGGTCGGGACCGGCACGCCGGATCTGGAAACGACGGTTGCGTTGACGCGTCGCGCCTTCGATCTCGACTTTGCGGCAGCGCTCGTGCTGCCGCCCTATTACTACAAGCCCGTTGAGGAAGACGGCTTGTTTGCCTGGTTTGCCGAGCTTGTGAGAATGACTGCTGAGACGCCGATAGCGATCTACCTCTATAACTTCCCACAATTGACCGGCATCGAGTTTTCGCCCGCCTTGTCAGCGCGGCTTTCTCAGGCTTTTCCAAAGCGGATTCTTGGGGTGAAGGATAGTTCCGGCAATCTGGCCTATGCCCGCGAGCTTGCCAAGATCCCCGGTTTCGGTGTCTTTCCGAGCAGCGAGGCGGCGCTTGCCGATGCCGCTCGCGATGGCTTTGCCGGCTGCATCTCGGCGACCGTCAATATCGACCCTCTCTCGTCGCAGCGGCTGTGGCGCGATCAGGAGAATGTCCGGCTGCTGGATCAGGTGCGGAGTTTGCGGCAGGCCATTGCCGCCCATCCCCTTATTCCGGCGGTCAAGCATCTCGTTGGCAAGCGCACTGGAAATGCAGTCTGGAACAGGGTGGTGCCGCCGCAATTGCCGATCACCGACAAGAAGAGGCTCGAAAGCCTCGCTGCATTGCGGATCGGCACGCTCGCCGACGCGTGATCTCCGCCTGGCCCGGCATCACGAGATTCCGGGCCAGGTTGCATAATAGGCGCGCGTCGCTTCCGATAAAGCGTGAACAAGAGGACGCTGCTTTTCAAGCCTTGGCAGGTCAGCTCTTGCCTGTGCCCCAAGTTCGGATAAGGCGGCGTCGAAGTCGATCCCTGTCAATTCTCCCTGGCGCATCACCTCCCGGTCCGCGACGACGAGCCCCTTGGCGTACTTGGCGCTCATGCGGGTCAACAGGACTTCCACCTCGTCGATATTGTCGAACAAGGCGTCGGCAATCAGGGCTTGATAGTCGACGATGGTGAAGTCTTCGGCTTGGTTTGCATTGATCACTTGGCCGCCCACGCGGATGGCGGCATCGAACACATTCTGCGCCGTCAATCGTCGCGTCAGGCCGCGACCGCCCTG
>JBCNPI010000132.1:0-14762 GCA_039593415.1 Rhizobium sp.
TCTGGCGCTGCGTAATGTAGGGCCGAACAGCCGCGAGGCGTCGGGAATGTGGAAGGTCTAACGGAGGATTATGGGCAAACGGTCAGAAACGGAATCGGAAAAGCCATTAGGTGAACGAGTGCCTCGAGCACGCCGGTTCGAATTGGCTCCGATTCACGCATTCCATAAGGGCCCGCAGCGCGTTGAAGTCGCTTTACGAGGCCGGACACACGTCAGCACCCGACCACATGCCTATATCGCCGTAAGATTTTGCTTGCATTTACCGGGGCGTCCACACACGTTCACCTGGATCCGTCAGGGCTGATCACACCCTGAGGATTAGAATTTGCTTTTCACAGCCGTTTCGCACGTCAGGCAGCTTTCATGATTGCACCTTCGATCACGACGCCGGAGCTCACGTATTTCCAGAGTGCAACGAGCAGCTTGCGGGCCAGTGCCACAATCATCGGCTTTTTCAGACGACCGCTGTTTTGAGCGATGCGCTCCTTGAACCAACAAGTGAGTGCCGACTTCGGTTGGTGCCGCAACCATAGCCAGGCGAGCTCGACCATGGTTGCTCTTAAACGCGGATTTCCAGCCTTTGACACGCCCTGTTCGCGATTGACGTTACCGCTTTGCCAGGGCGAGGGGGCAAGTCCTGCGTAAGATGCGATTTGGCGTCGATTGTCGAAGTGTCGGAACAGACCTTCCGTGTAGAGTATTGTAGCGAATTCCGGCCCTATTCCTCGGATGCCTAAAAGAGCGGTCGCTTCTTTCGGCGTTGCCGGCGTCTCCTGAACGATCAGGGCATCTCGCTCGGCTTCGACAGCCTTGATTTGTGTGAGTAACAATTCGAGGCGATCAAGTTTTCTGCAGATTTCGGCCCTCAGGTGTTTTGATAATGGACGGCCATCGCCAGTTCGAAGCTCGTCCAGACGCTGCCGTCGATCCCGATTGACGGGTTCGTACTCCTTTATTCCTTGTGTGAAGAGCAGACCCTTTATGCGATTGACGTGGAAGACACGCTCCGCAATCAGCGTTTTCCGCTCCCGCCCAATCCGTCGGTTGTCGTCTTCCTCGGGTGTCAGAAGCTTGACCATTGAGCATGCACGAGGCTCGCCACGTTTCCATGCCATCAACGCGCGGATTAGCGTTTCGCCGTCAATACGATCAGTCTTCGCTCGACGATGTCGACGCGGCATGGCGATCGATGCAGCCTCCACGATGTGGCTTTCTATCCAGGCTTCCTTGCTCAGCACGCGCCCAAGCCAGAAGCCATCCAGTCCGGCTTCTTGAATTACGACCAGTGGGTACAGTCTGTCCTTCCGCCGTTTTGCTTTCTGGCGAAGCGCTGCGAAGCATGCAAATAAGCCGGCGATGTCACCTCCCGCGACGGTGTGGCGGGACATCTTCTCACTACCAGGCAACAGAGCCGTCACCAGCCATGTCGATTTGCTTAGACCGTTGGAGTGAACCCCTCGGGCTGGACCAACGAAACGCTTCAAACTAAGCCGCCTGCTGAGCGAGTTGAGTTTCGAATTCTGCTGGCGATCTGTAACCAAGGGCTGAGTGCAGCCGCCTGGCATTGTAGATCTGCTCGATAAACCTCGGCAAGCGTTCTGCCACGTCCGCGAAGGTCTCGTATCCGGCGGTGTAGATGTCCTCGACCTTTAGGGTCTTCATGAAGCTCTCTGCCTGCGCATTGTGATAAGGGTTACCGACTGCGCTCATGGAACCCTGTAGGCCAGCGGCATCGAGCGCCCGTCGATAGCTCTCGCTGGCGTATTGGCATCCGCGGTCCGTGTGGTGAATGCAGCCGGGTGGAGGCTTTCTGTTGTCGAGCGCCGAATGCAACGCTGCCAATGCCAGCGGCGTATCCAGGCGTTTTGACAGGCCATAGCCGACGACTTTCCGGCTGCAGGCATCGAGAATGACAGCAAGGTAGCAGAAGCCGACAGTGATGCGGATGTATGTGAAGTCAGCCACCCAGACCATATCGGGTCGCGCCGGGATTACATTGCGGTAGAGGTTCGGGTAGATCGGTGAATCGTGGTTGCTGTCGGTTGTGCGAACATACCGCTTGCGAGGCTTGATCCCAAGGCCGTTGGCCCGCATGACGCGGGCGACACGCTTATGATTGACGAGGTGACCCCGCCGCTGGAGCTCATGCGTCACACGTCGATATCCGTAGCAGGGCAGCTCGTCCTGGATGTCCTCAATGATTGCAACGAGTTCCGCATCCCCAAAGTTCAAGGCTCTCGAAGTTGATCGATAATAATAGCTGCTTCTCGGGAGATCGATCATTTTGCACCCCCGTCTGACAGAACAGGCCGGGGACCGGTGATGATGGAGGAGCTCCCGCTGTCGCCGGCGATCGGCTGGCGCGGAGTTTTTTTAACAAGATCCAGCTCCATCGTGAGCTGGCCGACCTTACGTTCGAGCGCCGCAATTTGGGCCTCGTACTCGGCAATAACGCTGGCCTCTGCTTCTTCATCGTTCAGCTCGCCACGATCGAACTGCGTCAGCCACAACTGGATGAGGTTGGCCGAAACGCCATATGTGCGCTGTGCGTCGCGCCGTCCAATGACGCCGTTTCGGATATCCTGGCAAAGCTGCAATTTGAACGGCGTCGAATGCCGTCGATATGGACCTCGGGATTTCATGAGCCTTCTCCGATTGAGGCCCGCAGAGTGTATCAGTTTTTCCCTGTACCGTGGTCCAGCCCGAGGGGTTCACTCCACGTATGTGTTGGTTTTCACGCGGAACTGAGCCGGTTAGGCGCATAATTTCCATTGAGAATTGAGCCATGTGAACCTTCCCCCAACGCGGTGAGCGACAGGGGCAACGGAGTGATCCACATGGGACTTTTAAACATCATCCGTCGGATGGCACTGCGCGAGAAGTTGTCGGTGCGCGAGATAAGCCGGCGAACCGGATTGTCGCGCAATACGACCGCAAAGTATTTGAGCGCCGGCACGATCGAGCCGAAGTTTGCGGTACCGGAACGATCGAGCAAGCTCGATCCTTTTGCCGACAAATTGGCGGGCTGGCTGAAGACCGAGGCCGGGAAGTCGCGCAAGCAGCGCCGAACGCTGAAGCAGCTTCATGCTGATCTGACGGCTCTCGGCTTTACCGGCTCCTATGGTCGGGTCGCCGCGTTCGCCCGTGGCTGGCGGGTCGAGCAGCAGATAGCGGGCCGCGGCATATTCGTTCCTCTGTCTTTCCGCCCAGGCGAAGCATTCCAATTCGATTGGAGTGAAGATTATGCCGTGATCGGCGGCGAACGCACGAAGCTGCAGGTCGCCCATATCAAGCTATCGCACAGCCGGGCGTTTCTGATCAGGGCTTACCTGCTGCAAACGCACGAGATGCTCTTCGACGCCCACTGGCACGGGTTCCGGGTGTTCGGCGGTGTGCCTGGTCGCGGCATTTACGATAACATGAAGGCGGCCGTTGATCGTGTCGGCCGTGGCAAAGAACGGCAGGTCAATATCCGTTTCCTCGCGATGACGAACCACTACGTCTTTGCGCCCGAGTTTTGTAATCCCGCCGCGGGTTGGGAGAAGGGTCAGGTCGAGAAGAACGTCCAGGATGCCCGACCTCGTCTGTGGCAACAGATGCCGGACTTTCCGGATTTGGCGACATTAAATGCCTGGCTGGAACAGCATTGCCAGGACCTGTGGCGCGAGACACCGCATGGCACCTTGCCAGGTACGATCGCGGACGTCTGGTCGGCAGAACGCCCGGTATTGATGGCACTGCCTGCCGCGTTTGACGGCTTCGTCGAGCAGAGCAAGCGCGTCTCTCCAACATGCCTGATTACTTTCGAACGGAACCGCTACAGCGTGCCTGCGTCTTTTGCGAACCGGCCTGTCAGCCTGCGGATTTATCCGGAGCGACCGGTCGTGGCAGCCGAAGGCAATATCCTCTGCGAACATCCGCGGATCATAGAACGCAGCCACGACAAACCGCCACGAACGATTTACGACTGGCGACACTATCTTGCCGTCATCCAGCGCAAGCCCGGTGCCCTGCGCAACGGTGCACCCTTTCTGGAATTGCCGTTGGCCTTCCGGCAATTGCAGGACCAGATGATTCGCCGCCCCGGCGGTGACCGTGAGATGGCCGACATCCTCGCTCTTGTCCTTCATCATGATGAGCAGGTCGTTGTCAGAGCCGTGGAATTGGCCCTGGATGCGGGCGTGGCAACGAAAACGCATGTGCTGAACCTGCTGCACCGGCTGATCGACGGCAAGACGACCGACGGTCCCGATATCGACACGCCACAGGCGCTGACCCTGCTTCACGAACCCAAGGCGAATGTCGAACGCTATGATGGTCTGCGTCTCCGGATCGCAGGAGGTCGCCATGCGTCATGATCCTGCCAGTGCGGCCGTCGTCATCATGCTGCGTAGCCTGAAGATGTATGGCATGGCCCAGGCCGTCACGGACCTGATCGAGCAGGGGGCTCCAGCCTTCGATGCGGCCGTGCCCATCCTGTCTTAGTTGCTGAAGGCCGAGATGGCCGAGCGCGAGGTTCGCTC
Source organism: Rhizobium sp. (assembly GCA_039593415.1). GTDB lineage: Bacteria > Pseudomonadota > Alphaproteobacteria > Rhizobiales > Rhizobiaceae > Rhizobium. Next base: position 4,524 of record JBCNPI010000132.1, read on the forward strand.
CATCGCCTATCACATGAAGGCTGCTCGCTTTCCGGCCTACAAGGACATCTCCGGCTTCGACTTCGCCGCCAGCGAGATCAACGAAGCGACCGTGCGCCAACTGCACCGATGCGAGTTCATGGATGGGGCGCAGAATATCGTTCTTGTCGGCGGACCTGGCACAGGAAAAACACATGTGGCGACGGCTCTTGGCGTTCAGGCGATCGAACATCATCGCCGAAAGGTCCGCTTCTTCTCCACAATCGAACTGGTCAATGCGCTCGAGCAGGAGAAAGCCAAAGGCAAGGCGGGCCAGATCGCCGAGACCCTCGTTCGCCTCGATCTGCTCATCCTGGACGAGTTGGGATACCTCCCGTTCAGCGCCTCCGGCGGAGCGCTGCTCTTCCATCTATTGAGCAAGCTCTACGAGCGCACCAGCGTCGTCATCACCACCAATCTTAGCTTCAGCGAATGGGCCTTGGTCTTCGGTGATGCCAAGATGACAACCGCTCTCCTCGACCGCCTGACCCACCGTTGTCATATCCTGGAAACCGGAAACGACAGCTTCCGCTTCAAAGCCAGCTCGGCCGCAGCAGCCCAAAAGAGAGGAGAAAAAACCAATCCCTTGACCAAAGCCTGATCAGAAAACAATACTCAGAGGTGGCTCACTTCTCGGTGGAAAAACCGGCTCAGTTCCGCGTGAAAACCAACAGATTGTGTCACCAGGCGGCCCGGGCAAGCGGCAGTTCGTATCCGGCCATGTCGGAAAACCGCTGTGCAATGACGGAGGCATCAGTAAGCTTGACGTGCATTTCATCCAGAAACGAATGCTGAAGGCTTTCGCTAACTTCAGAAAAGAACGCAAATGCAGATGCGTCGTAATGGTCGGCGCTTGCCGGGTCGACAATCTTTGACGCCAACTCCTCAGCCGAAAGGCTCGTCCCATAAGGGGCGTTTACCGTGGCTAACACTGTCATAGTGACGAACGTCATCGATTTTTATCGCAATTAGTACATTCCCCCATATAGCGTCTTGCGGCGATGGAGACAAGGAGAGAGCCGTTTGACGGCCTCGGTTCGTGGGGTTCAATTCCCTTCAACTGCGCGATAGCGCGAGGGGTCGACGGTTCGTGTCTCTTCAAGAGCAGCATTGCTTGGGCGGTCCGGTGACGACACGTAGCGTCGGACTCCTGCTCAGCAAAACACCGCTCCGCTCGACGGTCGGCTTGTTCTTCTGGAACGATTGAAAATCGGACCTCATTTCCGCAGTCGGAGGGGTTGACCACTACCAATGGGGTGATCCGATTTACGTCCATGACGATACGGCGATATCCACCAATTGGTGGACGCGAAAGGCCGCAGGCTGTATGATTCTGCTGTAGGGCAATCTCGATCGGCGCGGGCATGGACCACAATACCTTTTCGGATCTGGTTGGCGCCGTCTATGATGGGGCGGTCGACGCTAGCCTGTGGCCGGAGACGTTGGGCCGGATTTGCGCGACTTTTGGCTTTCGCAAGGCGACAATCGACCTCAATCGCGTACCGGGAATGACGAACCTCTTCAACTTCCACTACGGTATCGATGCTCAGCAGGCAACGACGATGGTTAGCCACTACGACGGGATGCTCGAAGTGTGGGGTGGGCGCGCTGCGGCGATGGTGCGCGCCATTGATCGACCGTGGATCGTCAGTCGCATCATGACGCCAGAGGCATTGCGTCAAACGGAGTATTATCGCAATTGGGTGGGTCCGATGGGACTGGTTGACGGGGCGGCAATTGTGCTGGCGCGTGACCATAGTCTGCTCGGCAGCCTGCGTATGGCGACAGACGCGCGGCGCGGCATGATCGACGATAAGCTGGTTGAGGCGCTGGCCCAGCTCCTGCCTCACTGCCAGCGTGCTGCTCGCATCAACGGACTGCTCGATGCCTCCCGGCGCGCGGCATGCAACTTCCAGGCGGTGATCGATTCGATGTCCGTGCCGGTCGTACTGGTGTCGGCGGATTGTTCCATCGTCCACGCCAATCCGTGCGCAAATGCCATGCTGGAGCAAAATGCGGTCCTTGCATCCCGTCATGGGAGACTTACCTCGCCCGTGCCGGGTCTCCAACACGCAATTGACAAAACGGTTTGTCGCGTAGTGCAAGACGAGACTAATATCCCGGGCAACGGCATCGGCCTGTCTGTCCGAGGAACGGATGGCGCGGCGCGCACCCTCCATCTGCTACCGCTCGCTCAGAGCGGGGTGCGCGCCAAGCTGGCAAGGGACGCCGTAGCGGCCATCTTCGTTTCAAGCGGATCCGTAGGACAGGATTTGGTACGAGATATTCTGCAATCGCTGTACCAGCTGACCCATGCGGAACTTGGCGTGTTTGATTGTATCCTTGCGGGGAAAACCACGCGGCAAATAACAGTCGAGCTCGGCATTGCGTCCAGCACGGTGCGCACTCATGTGCTGCGAATATTTCAGAAAACGGCCACCCATTGTCGTGCCGATCTTGTCCGCCTCGCGCACGGCCTGGCGCCGCCGGTCGTACAGTAAGAAGACTGCTTCGATATGCCGGTCGGCTGTTCATGGGCAGCCTTCCTTCGAGAGATTGCGCGATACCTCACGGAAGCCTCCGCAACAGACCTATTGGAGCGATCAGCTTCTACCTGGCGGCCGACACGCAGCTCGCTGCGTCGCCAAGCTAGGTGTGTAGGTTTCGTGCCGGAGAAATTGCTTCGGATTGAGGTCCTTTGACGACATACCTTGCAATGGGGGCTGGTTCGGTGGAGGCGTCGAGCAGCCACGGCTCGCCATGTGCCCGCAAAAGCACTTCCAACCGGCTTGCCGCGTTGAATTTTCCGAGGACCGATGAAACCTGATGTTCGATTGTGCGGACCGAACGTGAAAGACGTCGGGCAATTTCCTTGTTGCCTATCCCCTCCAATAGAAGTCGGAGCACCTTTTGTTCGTTCTGGGTCAGTCCGAGCGGATGTTTGCGAGCGGCTGTGTACGGCCCCCTCCGCCTCTTCGGCGGCAAATGGACGATACCGGCTTCACGGGACAATCGCATCGCGACAGCGATTGCCGGTTGCGCGCCGATGTCGTGCAGAATGTCGATGGCGCGGCGGAGCGATGAATGTTGCTTTTCTCCTCTGACTTGCAACAAGGAAAGCGCTGCTTCGTAAGGCTGCCCGAGCTCGAGCCACTGCTCGGCCGCCTCAAGCGGTATGCTTTGAAGCTCAAGGACACGCGGGCTTTGGATCGTCTTGTTATCGGCTGCAAACCCGTGATCGTCGCCAAAACGCTGGCGCCAGACCGCCACCTCGACTGCATCGAATATCCGCAAATTTCCCGGGTCCAAGCTCGAAAGTGCGTCGAGCTGAACGACAGCTGCTTCCCGGTCACCCGCAAGCCAGGCGGCCTCGGTCAAAGCAAGTCTGACGGGAATGATGCGTTGAGGCTCCGCTGTTGAAAGGCCTTCTTCCAAAGCGCGCTCTAAAAGCGAGATTGCATCGTCTTCACCGAGCCTCATGCGGGTGCGCCCGAGAACGGTGAGCGCGGGAAGATGCATTACCATTGGCAGGTTGGGAGCCGCCATAACCCCTTTTGCAATGACGGTTGCATCATGAAATCGCGCCTGTTCCATGTAGAGCTGGGCCTGGCGGCCAAGGAGATAGTGTTTCGTCGAATCCAGATCGTGGCGGGTGCAAAAGGATATGCCTTCCACCAGCAGCTTTTCGGCCACCGCGAATTCCCTAAGCAGGATGGAACATTCGGCAAAGTTGGTATAGGCGCGTGACGCATGATCGTGGTAGCCGTTGGCCAGCGCTAGGTGCAGGCTCTCCTCAATGAGCGCTCTTCCGCGGCGATCATTCCGAAACAGATAAGCGGTTCCCACATTGTTGAGGACATGAATGCGAATTTCCATCTCCTCCAGCTGATCAGCAAGGGCCATTGCACGCTGTCCCCAGGCGATCGCTTCGTCGAGATCGTATCTCAACATCAACAACTGAGAGCGCATGCTGTAGGCGAGAGCGAGACACGGTCCGGGCGGGTGATTTTCCAGCTCCTCGACGGCACTCTCGACACATTCGACAGCCCTGGCGGTTTTGCCCTGTCGCCAATGCGTCCGAGACATGCGACAGAGATTGATGCCGACTTTGTCCACGCGGCCAAGCTTACGCCAAAGTGAAATTGCAGTCTCGAAAGCCTCGATGGTTGGCTCGTACGAACCGTGAAGCGAAAGAAAGGTTTCGTGTGCCCAACTCTCATAGAGCTGGGCGACAAGCTCAGTTGGCGCGTCGGCAACATGTTCAAGAGCGGTCGCGAGATGGGCCGCCGCCTGACGGTGACCACCGAGCGCGGCGCTATGAGCTGCCACGCGGGGGGCGAGCTCGAGAACGCGGCTCGCCATTCCGGCGGCGGCGGCGTGATGAAGCCGCAGGGAGAGGAGGGCGGGGCTTGTTTCACTCTCGGGCAGAGTTGCGATAAGGCGTTCCATGTCAAGATGAAGGGAACGCCGCTGCATCGCCGAGAGACGTTCTAAAGTGGCCTGCCTGGCAAGATCGTGGCGAAAGCTCAAGGCACCGCGTTCGTCGCGTCGAAGCAATCCGCGGGCGATGCACTGATCGGCCAGCTCGAGTGCATCATCCCCCAACGCAGACGATAAAAGCCGTCTGTCGATACCGCTTGGCGTGATACTCATGAATTCCAGCAATTTGAGCAGGGAAGGTTTCAGCCGCGCCAGCCTTGCCCAAACCGCGTCTCTGACGGAATCCGGTAGTTTTTCCGGGTCGGAGTCACCGTTGGCGAGAACCTCCGTGACAAAAAAGGGATTGCCTGTAGTCGCACGGAATATTCCGTCGCCCGCCCTACCAGCGGCCTCCGCCATCATCGAGACAGCACCAGACGAAAGTGGACTAAGGACAATTCTCACGGTCGGTTCCGCAGGCAAGCCCCCCAACAGTTGGACCAACGCATGGCCGGGGTCGACGTCATCGCTTCGGAAAGTGAGGATGATCAAGGCCGGCAGCATCGAAATCCTCCTGCCCAGGAACTGAATGAGGTCAAGCGTTGCGCTATCTGCCCAGTGTATGTCCTCAAAAATCAGGATGATTGGCGACTGGGAGCGTTGAAGTCGCGCCAAGACCTCTGCAAAAAGGACCTCCGGCCGCACACTTGCCGCCAGCATTTCGGCGATGGTTGGATCGAGGTCCAGCGCCATGTCGTATAGAGGACCGAGCGTTCGTGGTGTAAAAAGGGCTTCGCACCACCCTCTGTATATCCGACAGCGCTCGCCGACTGCGCGGGCGAACTCGTTCAGAAGGGATGTTTTGCCGATCCCAGGCTCACCTTCGACGAGCGCCAATTGACCCTTGCCACATTCTGTCTTTCCAAACGCCGCTCTGAGTGTTTCAAGCGGCCGCTCTCGTTCCAGTAGAATCAAGCGACAATCCTCTCTCGCGCTTATGACGCGGCCCGACGCCCGCCTTCTAAACGATCAAACGCGAACGGATGTTGACCTGCGCATTGGGCATGACGGGAAATTTAGGTGAGCCAGCAGTCTGATATGCAATGCACCAAAACCGTAAGGCGGCATCTTTTTGGTGTCATCCGCCATATGGCTGACGAAGCTTGATTTTGCGCATCGCTCAGAGCGACTTATGAATGTGAAATGGCTTATTAATCACCCAATCTTCCATTAGTCGCTCGATGACCGACCTATGATTTTCATGCACAACGGATTCCGCTCGTTGGCAGGAGTTACGCCATATCGCGTCATCGCAAGTGACGAGTATCCTTATAAAAAAATCCGCGAAAATTAGGGGCTAAATTTCCAAATTTAGGTACATCCCCCGATGCTTGAGAGACCATCCGTCGGTTAGCCTTTTCCTATGTGATGCCTGTGAGATCGCAACGGCCGGCGCGCCGGCGCGTCCAACGATTTTCACAGCGAAATCATCAGCACTGATCGCGAGGAAGTCATGGCGACGTTGATTCTGGATGGGACCCTAATCGAATTAACAAGTTTTGCCGCCTCTTATTGGCTGATTGTCGCTACGCCAGGCAGCAATTTTCTGCTGGTATCTTCAGCGAGCATGAACAGCGACCGTCGGCAAGCGCTGTCGGCGGCTCTCGGCGTCGGGGTGGGCGCTTGCATCTTGTGTTGCTCGGTCGCCTTCGGAGCAGAGCGGCTTTATGACATTGGAAATGTGAGGCATATCGTCTCCATTTTGTTCACTGGCCAACTTCTGTGGTTAGCGGCAAAGTCGCTTCAGAGGGGATACGCTGACGAGCTGCCATGGCGAAGGCCGGCAGATCGGCCGGCGGGATATTTTCTTGCTGCATTCTTCACCGGCCTGCTGAATCCGACGACCGCCCTATTCTTCGCATTACCGCGACGCATGTTTCAACTATCGCCGCTCATGGTGCTGGTAGGCGCAGCGATCGTTCTGTCCGTTGCGACGGCATGGTTCTCCTTGATTGCCACCGTGGCTTCGACGGCGCGAGTCCGAACAATGCCGCTGGCCACCTATCGGATCGTCAACCGTCTCTTCGCCACCGCGTTTTTCGCCTTTGCGTTGATGACGGCTTATGCGGGCATGAGGAGCTGATCGTCGGGCCGTTCCAGCAAAATCCAACCGGAAATGGCTTGGCGCCTTCAAATGAATGGGGTTCGAGGTGACGCCTCTGCCCGGCGGTCAAAGTGTCCGAGTCGATCCGGATGAAAATGCTCTCGGACCGCCCGACATTCGCTCTCAGGCCGCAACCCTGCACGCCAACTAGCAACTGAAATTCAAACCTTGACGCAGTCTGCAGTGGGGAATCTGCACGATGAACGCACCGACTTCCGACAAGCTATTTCCAAACTACACCCAAATCGCTCCGCGCGTACCGCCCATTGTCTGGTGGACGCTGAGGATCGGGGTTCTGGCAATCACTTTGGCGACAGCCGCCGCCCTGGTCGTCCGACCGGTTGCCGGACTAACCTTTTTTTGGGGTATCGTCATACCCTTGGTGCCTGGACTGCTTGTCATCGCGCCGGGACTTTGGCGGCAAGTTTGTCCCATGGCCTTCCTGAACCAGTTGCCGCGAACCGGCGGCTTCAGCTTCGAGAAGACCTTGCCGGACGGATTGCGCGACAACGCGTTTTCAATTGCGGTGGCGCTTTTCTTTTTCGCCGTGGCGAGCCGGGTGTGGCTGTTGAACATCAACGGTATGGTCGTAGCGGCGGGAATTGCGGCCGTTCTCATGCTAGCCTTCGTTGGCGGGCTAGTCTTTAAGGGGCGCAGCGGCTGGTGTGGTACCTTTTGTCCCTTGGGGCCGATCCAGCGCGACTATGGTCAAGCACCGTTGATTATGCTGCGCAACGGGTATTGTACCCCGTGCGTCGGCTGCCAGAAGAACTGCTACGATTTTAATCCCGCCGCCGCCATTTTCGCCGACCATGGCGACGCAGACGAAACCTACGCCGGCCAACGCCATTTCTTCATGGCCATGATGCCGGGGCTTACCCTTGCATACTTCCTGCAAGGTGACATGCCGGCCTATGGCGAACTGACATATGTCGCTATTCTCCTCGGCGCGGCGTGCTGCTCGGTCGGCTCCTTTCATATGGTTAGGAATTTCTTGCGCCTCGACAGCTTTCGCGCGGGCAATCTTTATGCGGCACTTGCCGTGCTTGTATTCTACGTGTTTTCCGGACCGGTCTTTATTAAATCGATGGCCAATCTTTTTCAGATATCGGCAAATCCGGCTCTCGTCGCCGGCAGCAAATTTACGGGCATAGTGCTTGCTGCCGCATTGATTGCGAGCGGGTGGCGCAACAACCGTATTTTCCGGGAAATAAGCGCCGGAGTAGGGGGATTTATGGTCGCCGAATCGCCCCGACGGCTCGAAGACTGTCCTGGCGAGGGGGCGATTGTCCGCGAGCGCAAAACTGGAAAGTCGTTCTCCGTGGCAGAAGGACAAACCCTACTGGATGCGATGGAGGTGGCAGGACTTCCGATCAGCTTCGGTTGCAGATCGGGACAATGTGGCGCTGACCCGGTGGCGATACACGAAGGGGCAGAAAACCTGAGCGCCATGGGCGATGACGAACGTGCGACGCTGTCGAGGCTAGGGTTGGCAGAAACCGCACGGTTGGCCTGCACGTGTTATGCAAAAGGGCCGGTCGAGATCGACATCGATGTGCGCAATGCCAGAAAATCAACCGCCACCGCCCGGGTGGGCGGCATGATTGCGGACGCGGCCGCTGCACAAGGAATCGGCAAGGTGGTCATCGTCGGCAATGGGGTTGCAGGCATGAGCGCTGCTGAAGCGTTGCGGCGTGCCAGCGCCTCGGTGGATATTACGATCATCGCCGGCGAACCACATCATTTCTACAACAGAATGGCTATCGGCAGCATGATCCATGGCCGCAGTACAATGGACGATCTGCATCTGCTGCCGGCTGAGTGGTACGATGACCAGCGGGTGGATGTCCGGCTCAATACGATCGCCACAATTATTGATCGCAAGCGCAAGCTGTTGCACCTAGGCACGGGACAGGAATTGCCCTACGACCGGCTAGTACTGGCTACAGGTGCTCGGTCTTTGACACCCTGTCCCGATTTCGACCAGTATTGCAATTGCTTCGTGTTGCGGAATGCCGAAGATGCCTTGGCGATCAGGAGCTATGTGCAGGCGAACCGCGTAAGGCGGGCGATTGTCATCGGCGGCGGGATTCTCGGAGTCGAGGCCGCTGACGCACTTCGTCAGGTCGGCGTTGGAACGACAATCCTGCAGCGCTCCGACAGACTTATGGAGCGCCAGCTTGATCAGACCGGCGCGTTGCGGCTGGCTCGGTTTCTCGAAAAGATGGGCGTTTCGGTCGTGACCAATGCCGTTATCACGGGCTTTGAGGGCGACAATGTTCTCCATGGCGTCGAGTTGGGTGGTGGAACAATGTTGTGCGCGGATCTTTTCATAGCCAGTGTGGGAATCGCGGCCAATGTGGAACTTGCCATTCACGCCGGGCTCGTAGTCGATGGCGGGGTCCGCGTGGACGCGCAAATGCGGACAAGTGATCCCGATATTTTCGCCATCGGCGATGCCGCCAAGCCTCCCGGCGCTATGGTAGGACTGTGGTCAATCGGTTCGGCGCAGGCGATCGCCGCGGTATCGGCAATGCTCGGCAATGGCGCGCCTTATGTTCCGCCGCGCGTCGTCACGCAACTGAAATGCGATGGTATCGATCTGTGTAGTTTCGGCGAAATCGAAGCCGCTGTAGGTGATAAGGTCTTTGAGGCGGACAGCGGGAGCACAGCGTGGTGGCGCCTTATCGAACGAGAGGGTACTATCGTAGGCGCCGCATTCGTCGGCCCGCCTGGTAGCGCAGGCGCATTCACCGCGGCGCTAAACGAGGACGCCACGCAGGCCGTGCTCATGAAGGCGCTGAACAAATTCCGGTGCAAGACGCAAGCCTAGACGAAAAGCACTGGCGAAACAGCTCGGTCTCGATGGCATCGCCGACGGGCCTCTCATTACTCTTAAAGATGATTGTGGAAAGCGGACCACACGGCAGGCAGCATATTGCGAAGAACTACCGCGATGCACGTTCGCTCGTAGCGACGATCGGGGCGCCGGTTCGTATCGCTTCAAGAGGCATGCATTGAGCTAGTCAAATCCTGGCGGTCAACCTGGCACGTATTCGCATCTCTCAGCTTTATTCTTGTAGTGTTGCTATCTTCGTCCGCCTTCAAGCGGAGTTGAGGATTGGTCCTTGGACTAGAGAAAGAGCGGTCTCTAGCAGGACCTTTGCGCCTATCTCGATATGCTCCGAGGCGACGAATTCAGCTTCGTTGTGACTGACACCGTCTCGGCATCGAACAAAGATCATCGCAGTCGGTACAACTTTGCTGATGAAAAGTGCGTCGTGAAAAGCGCCCGAAACCAATTTCATGTTGGGAACGCCGGGTTTTTCGCATGCACTGTCGATTACATCGACAACTGTCGTGTCGAATTTTCCAGGTGTCAGGCCGAAGCGTTTTTCGATGAGCACCTCGACCATATGGCCCTTGGCCGAGGTGCGGCATTCCGCATCGATCTGGGCCTCTATGGAAGAAAGCAGGTCTTTCGACGGATGGCGGATGTCGATGGTGAATGTGACCTTGCTCGGAATGACGTTGACGGAACTGGGCTCGACGCTCATTCGACCAACGGTCAACCGCGCCATTGGATCGGCCGGCATGACGACTAGCTGCAGTTGCGCAATCGCCGCGACGGCAGCCGC
>JBCNPI010000133.1:0-14560 GCA_039593415.1 Rhizobium sp.
GTCAAGCTCTTTGCCGACCGCCAGCTTTATATCGATGACAAACTCGTCCTCTATATCGTCAATCGCATGGAGCGTTCCCTGAACGCGGCGCAGCTGATCGTCGACAGGCTGGACCGGCTGGCGCTCGGGCGAGGGACAAGGATCACGCGTCCGTTGGCTGCCGAAGTCCTGAACGAACTGGGCAGTTCCGGACAGCAGGATTGAGCTCGCTGCGACTGTCACAGTTCCGTCGTCAAACTGATATACGTGGCACAAGATTGGAAAGAGGGTAGGTGGAACATGGACTCGGCACTCACGGAACATCAGGACGCCAACCAGGAAAACCCAGAGGCCGCACCTCCGGTCAGCGAGTTGCTGACCAGCCCCGAGCGCTTCATCAACCGCGAATTCTCGTGGCTGCAGTTCAACCGCCGCGTCCTTGAGGAGACGCTGAACACCGCCCACCCGCTGCTGGAGCGCGTTCGCTTCCTCTCTATCTCCGCCGCCAACCTCGATGAATTCTTCATGGTGCGCGTCGCCGGCCTCGAAGGTCAGGTCCGCCAGAAGATTCTCGTGCGCACACCCGACGGCAAGACGCCCGCCGAGCAGCTCGACGATATCCTGCGCGAGATCGACAATCTGCAGATGGAGCAGCAGGCTTCGCTCGCCGTCCTGCAGCAATATCTTGCCAAGGAAGACATTCTGATCGTCCGGCCGGCTGCCCTTTCCGATGCAGACCGCCAGTGGCTGCACACCGAGTTCGAGCAGGCGATCTTCCCGGTCCTGACGCCGCTCTCCATCGATCCGGCCCATCCGTTCCCTTTCATTCCGAACCTCGGCTTCTCGATCGCCCTGCAGCTGAAGAGCATGAACGGCCGCGAGCCGATGACGGCGCTGCTGCGCCTGCCGCCGGCGCTCGACCGTTTCGTCCGCCTGCCGGACGCGAGCAACGTCATCCGCTACATTACGCTGGAAGATGTGGTGAACATCTTCATCCACCGGCTCTATCCCGGATATGAGGTGCAGGGCTCCGGTACGTTCCGCATCATCCGCGACAGCGATATTGAAGTCGAAGAAGAAGCCGAAGATCTGGTACGCTTCTTCGAAACCGCACTGAAGCGTCGCCGCCGCGGGTCCGTGATCCGCATCGAGACCGATTCCGAAATGCCGCTCGAGCTTCGCCAATTCGTGGTGGAGTCGCTGAACGTGCCGGAAAACCGCATCGCGGTTCTGCCTGGCCTGCTGGCGCTCAACACGCTGTCGGAAATCTGCAAGGCGCCGCGCGACGACCTGCGCTTCGAACCCTACAATGCCCGATTTCCTGAGCGCGTGCGCGAACATGCCGGCGATTGTTTCGCCGCCATCCGCGAAAAGGACATGGTCGTCCATCACCCCTATGAATCCTTCGACGTGGTGGTCCAGTTTCTTCTCCAGGCTGCTAGGGATCCTGACGTTCTGGCGATAAAGCAGACGCTCTACCGTACATCGAACGACAGCCCGATCGTCCGTGCGCTGATCGATGCCGCCGACACGGGAAAATCCGTAACCGCGCTGGTGGAGCTCAAGGCCCGCTTCGACGAAGAGGCGAACATCCGCTGGGCGCGCGATCTCGAGCGTGCCGGCGTGCAGGTCGTCTTCGGCTTCATCGAGCTCAAGACTCATGCAAAGATGTCGATGGTCGTGCGCCGTGAAGATGGCAAGCTGCGCACCTATTGCCACCTCGGCACCGGCAACTATCACCCCGTCACCGCCAAGATCTACACCGACCTCTCATACTTCACCTGCGATCCGGCGATCGCTCATGACATGGCGAATATCTTCAACTTCATTACCGGTTACGGTGAACCGGAACAGGGTATGAAGATCGCCGTTTCGCCCTATACGCTGCGTCCGCGCATCCTCCAGCACATCGAAGGCGAGATCGAGCACGCCAAGAACGACCGTCCGGCTGCGATCTGGATGAAGATGAATTCGCTTGTCGATCCCGACATCATCGATGCGCTCTATCGCGCCAGCAATGCCGGCGTCGACATCGATCTGGTGGTGCGTGGCATCTGCTGCCTGCGTCCGCAGATCCCGGGCCTCTCGGAAAGGATTCGCGTCAAGTCCATCGTCGGCCGCTTCCTCGAGCACAGCCGCATCTTCTGCTTCGGCGACGGCCATGGCCTGCCGTCGGACAAGGCGCTGGTCTATATCGGCTCCGCCGACATGATGCCGCGAAACCTCGATCGCCGCGTCGAAACCCTTGTACCGCTAACCAATAAGACCGTGCATGAACAGGTGCTTTCACAGATCATGCTGGGCAATATCATTGACAATCAGCAAAGCTACGAGATATTGCCCGACGGGACTTCACGGCGCATGGAAGTGCGCCAGGGAAAAGAGCCATTCAATGCGCAGCAGTATTTCATGACCAATCCCAGCCTGTCGGGCCGTGGTGAAGCCTTGAAATCCAGTGCGCCGAAACTGATCGCTGGGCTGTTGTCGGGCCGCAACAAATAAACTGGACCTGCATGGTTGAATCAGAAGCCCAGGGGCGCCTTCCCGGTATTGCCCCTGTCTCCGTTGTCGATATCGGGTCGAATTCGGTCCGTCTCGTCGTCTATGAAGGCCATTCTCGGTCTCCGACCATCCTTTTCAACGAGAAAGTGCTTTGCGGCCTGGGCAAGGGCATAGCGCTGACCGGAAAGATGGATGAGGAAAGCGTTGCAAGAGCGCTTGCCGCCCTGCATCGCTTCAAGGCGCTCTCCGATCAGGCCCGCGCCTCGACCATCTATGTGCTCGCGACCGCTGCTGCCCGCGAAGCCAGTAACGGCCCGGAATTTATCCATCAGGCCGAGACGATCCTGCAGCGCAAGGTGCGTGTGCTTTCCGGCGAGGAAGAAGCGCGCTTTTCCGCGCTTGGCATCATCAGCGGCTTCTTTCATCCCGACGGCATCGCCGGCGACCTGGGCGGCGGCTCGCTGGAGCTGATCGACATCAAGGACCGGGAGATCGGCAAGGGCATCACGCTGCCGCTCGGCGGGCTGCGCTTGTCCGAATATGCCGGCGGCTCGATCGAAAAGGCTCGCAGCTTTGCCCGCAAGCACGTCAAGATGGCGAAGCTTTTGAGCAAGGGCGAAGGCCGCACGTTCTATGCGGTCGGCGGTACATGGCGAAACATCGCCAAGCTGCATATGGAAATCCGCAAATATCCGCTGCACATGATGCAGGGCTATGAAGTGCCGCTCGACGAGATGGTCCGCTTTCTGGATCAGATCGTCGAAGCGAAGGATTCGAAGGATCCGGCATTTCAGGCCGTTTCCAAGCATCGCCGCTTGCTGCTGCCGTTCGGCGCGGTCGCCATGCGCGAAGTGCTGACGGCCATGAAACCGTCAATCATTTCCTTTTCCGCCCAGGGTGTGCGTGAAGGCTATCTCTATTCCTTGCTGACTGAGGCGGAGCGCCATAGCGATCCGTTGCTCGTGGCATCGGGAGAGCTTGCCATCCTGCGTGCCCGCTCACCGGAACATGCCCGGGAGCTCGCCGAATGGACGGGCAGGATGATGCCGTTCTTCGGAATCACCGAGACGGAGGAGGAAAGCCGTTATCGTCAGGCAGCCTGCCTGCTGGCAGACATCAGCTGGCGCGCCCATCCGGATTATCGTGGCCTGCAGGCGCTGAACATCATCGCCCATACGTCCTTTGTCGGCATCACCCATGCCGGCCGCGCCTTTATCGCGCTTGCCAACTATTACCGCTTCGAGGGATTGAACGACGACGGGGCGACCGAACCGCTGGCAACGATTGCCACGCCGCTCTACATAGATCGCGCCAAGCTGCTCGGTGGCCTGCTGCGTGTCGTCTACCTGTTTTCGGCGTCGATGCCCGGTATCGTGCGCAACCTGTCGTTCCGCCGCTCGACCAATCCGGATTTGGATCTCGAATTCGTCGTTCCCGCCGAATATCACGATTTTGCCGGCGAGAGGCTTGAGGGCCGCCTGCAGCAGCTCGGCAAGCTCACGAACCGCCGGCTGGCCTTCTGCTTCGAATAGGCCTGCTTTCAGGAGGCCGGAAGCCTTTAGCACTGCGCTGACGGTGCTCGCAGACATTGGCGTCGATGGACCGCCCATAGGGCGTCAAGCTCAGACGTGCATCGGTACTGAAGTGCAGCCGATGATTTGCAATGATTACGACCGGCCGCGAACCGTCTTCAGTGCTTGCCGGTCCTGGGTGTGAAGGGCAATAACCCCGAGGGACTGGTCGCGACCGCGAACGGCATGTTCGCCGAGCTCCTCCTTGATGATCGCTTCGGGAAGTTCGAGGCGCCTTGCAAGATCGCTTGAAATCAGCACCTGGCGTTCCAGCGTCTTGCAGAGCGATTCCAGCCTTGCGGCCGTGTTCACCGTGTCGCCGAAATAGGCGATCTTGTGATGGTCGACACCGATTTCCGCCGTCACGATGCTGCCGCCATGGAGGGCAGCTCTGAGGCGCGGTACTCTGCCGTATGATTTCAGCCATGTCTCTGCGGTTGCTTCGATATCGTTGAGGATATTGAAGACGCAACGCACACAATTGGCATTCCTGACGCCGCGCCGGAGCGGCCAGGTAATGATGGCGGCGTCGCCGATATAATCGTCGATCGAGCCCTTGTGCCGCCGCACGGGCTCCGCCATGGCAGCAAACACCGCGCCGAGAAACTCCTGCGTTTTCAGGTCGCCGTGTTCCTCGGCAAAGGCAGTCGAGCCGACGAGATCGATGAAAAGGAATACGCGCTCCTCCTGCATCGGATTGCGATATCGGCCGGTGAGCAGGCTGAGGAAAACGTCGCGGCCGAGCAGCTCGCGCACGCGGCCGATGAAGATGATGACGGCGGTCACGAGAACGGCGTAGATGTAGACGTTCATCTTCAGCAGCGTCAGGTCTTTCCAGGAGCCGTCGACCAGTCCCAGCAGTTTCATCGAGCTGCCTGCCATGGCATAGCCGACGCTCATCAGGACGAAATCGACGATGAGAGCGGAAAGAATGAAGGCCGGCGTCGGCAGGCGATGCATCCAGACATTCAGCCGCGGCAGTATCATGCGGCGCTCGAAGGCCAGCAGGGGCATGCCGCAGCACAGCGCGAAGACCGCGCCGATATATAGCGGCGATTCATGGAAGAAAATCTCGCCATAGATGACGCCGGTCGAGGCGACAACCAGCGACGTCAGTACCCAGTTGCGTATCGAATGGAAAATGCCCATTCATTTTTCCGCCGAGAAGCGACGCCTGTCATCGACGCGGGATTGCGCCGGCAAACTGGAACGTCATCGAACATAACGATTGCATCGGACGTTCATTCCACGAGATTTGCGGCGCAATCGTGATGGTAGCCAGCGTGTCGATGCGCGAATCATACGCAATCGCGAGGTGCCAGGAAAGGAGAATGTCACGACATGCGCAAAGGCGGTCGCCTGAACCGTAAGGAGCGAATCTGAGACATCGCACCGAGCGCTTTAGAGAGTGACGGTCTCGACCCGCTTGCCCACAAAACGCAAGGCCACCTGGCCCTGGATGAGCTGCAGGGCCGTCTCCCCGAAAAGATCGCGTCGCCAGCCTGTCAAAGCCGCCACATCGGCTTTCTCTCCCTCGGCTGCGATCTTGTCGAGATCGTCGCTGTTGGCGATCACTTTCGGAGCGACGCCGTGCTTTTCGGCGGTGAGCTTCAAAAGGACTTTCAAGAGTTCCGAGGCTGCAGCCGTACCTTCCGGAGCCTGCTGATGGCGCGGCGGATGCGGCATTTCGGATTTCGGCAGTGCAAGCGCCGCGTTGATCGCTTCAAGCACGGCCGTCCCGGCGGCGGAGCGTTCCCAGCCCTTGGGAATTGTGCGCAGCCGCGCCAGCGCCTCGTTGTCCTTCGGCTGCTGCTGGGCGATCTCGTAGATCGCATCGTCCTTCAGCACGCGTGCGCGTGGCACATTGCGGGCGCGTGCCTCGCGCTCGCGCCAGGCGGCCACATATTTGAGGACGGCGAGTTCCTGCGGTTTGCGCAGCCGCATCTTGAGACGTTGCCAGGCATCGTCGGGATGCAGGTCGTAAGTCTCGCGCGCTTCGAGAATGGCCATTTCCTCCTGCAGCCAGGAGGCGCGGCCCTCGCGTTTGAGCTGTTCCTGGAGCGAAAGATAGACGTCGCGCAGATGGGTAACGTCGGCAAGTGCATAGTCCAGCTGCTTCTCTGAAAGCGGCCTGCGGCTCCAGTCGGTAAAGCGCGAGGACTTGTCGATGTGGACATTCTTGATGCGGCTGACGAGCTGGTCGTAGGAAACGGAATCGCCAAAGCCGCAAACCATTGCTGCGACCTGGGTATCGAAGATTGGATGCGGAATGAGGTTGCCGCGATTGAAAATGATTTCGATATCCTGACGCGCTGCATGAAACACCTTCAGCACCGATGAATTGGCCATCAGTTCGAAGAAGGGCGCCAGATCCAGCCCCTTGGCCAGCGGGTCCACCAATACTTCGGTGGTGGGGCTTGCCATCTGTATCAAACACAGCTCCGGCCAGAAGGTCGTCTCCCGCAGGAATTCCGTATCGATGGTAATGAATTCCGACTTGGCCAGCTCTTGGCAGGCCGCCTCCAATTGGGCGGTAGTTTCGATCATATCAACACATTCAATGGTAAAATACTTTCTTAACTTCCTTCTCCTTTCAGCCGGATATGTCAATACTTTCGCGGATAAAGCCTTTGCCGCGTTTCGCTTTTCGCTGAAATTGCCGGGAACTTTGGCGGCTTCGGTCGAAACTGCTTGCGATCGAAGCTGATCGGAACCGCTTATGCCACGCGCATGTAACTGGTCATGCCCGTCTTCTGGTGTTCGATGATATGGCAATGCAGCAGCCAGTCACCGGGATTGTCGGCAACGAAGGCGAGCTGAACCTTTTCATCCGGCTGGATCAGATAGGTGTCTGACACGAACGGCTGTACCTGTCGTGTCGAGGAGGAGAGGACCGTGAAGCTCATCCCGTGCAGATGGATCGGGTGGCTATGCGGGGTGACGTTTTCCATGTCGATGACATAGCTCCTGCCGAGCTTGAGTTCGGCAAGCGGGGCCGTGGGATCGGGCGTGTCGCCCGGCCAAGGCACCTTGTTGATCGCCCAGAAGCTGTAGCCGAGCGAGCCGCAGATCGTGTTGTCAGCCGTATTCTCGGCCGTGGCGCTGAGGATCAGCGGAATATGCGTGGCGGAACCCAGATCGGCCTTCTGCACGGGATTGGCCTCCAGCGGCGCCAGATCGCGAACATCGCGTTTCAGCGAAGTACCGACCGCACGCAATGTCGCCAGCACTTTCGGATTGGTGCCCTTGATATCCTCGAGCTTGACGACTGCGCCTTCGCCGTCGGGCATGCGCACGGCAAGCTCCAGCCGCTGCCCCGGCCCGAGCTGCAGGAGATCGAGCGGAAAGCGCTGCGGCACGGGATTGCCGTCGATCGCGATCACCGTCGCTTCGGCGCCGTCCATGCGGAAGGAATAGATGCGCGTGACATCGGTGATCGCAATGCGCAAGCGCACTAGGCCGCCGGACGGGGCATCATATCGCGGCTCCCGCCGCCAGTTGGCGGTGCGGACCGTGCCATAGGTGCCGGACTTGGCGGCATCGCGCGGCTTGAATTGCGCGATGAACTGCCCATCTCCCCCCAGGCGCCAGTCGCGCAGATTGAGCACGACTTCCGAATCGAACGCCGGGTCCTTGGGATTTTCCACGACGATGACGCCGGTCATGCCGTGGCCCATCTGCTCCAGCGTATTGCAATGCGGATGATACCAGAAGGTGCCGGCATCGGGCGGGGTGAAGGCGTAGTCGAAATGATCGCCTGTATAGACATAGGGCTGAGTCAGGAACGGAACGCCGTCCATATTGTTCGGAAGGCGGATGCCGTGCCAGTGGATGGTCGTCGGGTCGTCTATGCCATTGATGAGCCGCGCCGCGAAGGGTTCGCCTTTCTTCATGCGCACGACAGGCGGCATGCCGGCCTCGCCGTAGGTCAGCACGTTCCTTGTCATGCCGCTATCGGCAAGACTAGCCTCGATCTTGGCCGTTTTCAGCACATGCGGCTCGGCCGCGGCCGCCTTGCCTGCGAACTTCCCGGCAATGCCGAGGCCGACACCATAAGCACCGGCAACGGCTGAAGCTTTCAGAAGATTGCGGCGGGTGAGGATCGGCATGTTGGGCTCCGGGGCGGAAATATATGGATGCCTGTTTAAAGTTGACTTAAGAGTTCAGCAATAGCGTTGAGGTAGCCAAACTGCCGCAGCAGCGACTTGCGGGTGCTGCTATGTTCGTCGTCATGCTGGATCTCGACAGAGTTGTGTGTTTTCCTGGACGCAATCATCGAAACAGGAGAGCCCATGCGCCGCGACGTACCGGCTCGATTGCGCCAATTCGCCAAAGTAATGCGCAGTGATGCCACCAAGGCTGAAAACATGCTTTGGCAGGCTTTGCGGCGAAGCCAGCTTGAAGGCTTCCAATTCAAGCGGCAGGTTCCGCTCGATGGCTATATTCTTGATTTTGTGTGTTTCGAGGCGCGGTTGATCGTCGAGGTCGATGGCTCGCAACATGCCGAAAGCAAGGGGGATCTAGCGAGAGACGCACATTTCTCGAAGCAGGGCTTTCGTACAATGCGGGTATGGAACCATGAGGTCACAACAAATCATGAGGGAGTCTGCCTGACGATTCTGGCAGAGCTGAAAAATAGCGGAGAATGAGCGAGAGGGTGAAGTTGGCGCAGTTCTATCTCGCCCCTGGCGGGCGAGAAAGCAATTTCACTGGTTTAGGAATTGCGAACCGGGAGCTGCGACGTTTCCCAAAGCTTAGCGCAATTTCTAAGCCATTGAAATTGCAAGAGCGGGGGTCTGTTTTTTGCTCGTGTAATTCGAGGATTGGGCGCGTCCCTGCCTTCCCCCTCTCTTGCAAAAACTAAGACTTAGAAGAGAGACGAGCTCTCATCTAAGCCTAAGTTTTTGCTTTCTCGCCGCCGGGGGCGAGATAGAAGCGGTGTTCGAGCCTTGACAAATCGGGCGCGCCATGCGCTTTTCCGCCCGATTTTCTCGTCGGCGGGCGAGGGGTGTGCGTGTCCTTTCGCCGCCGCCCGCCAAGCCCAGGATATATACTATGCATCTCTATCGCACCCACACATGCGCCGCCCTGCGCAAGTCCGACGTCGGTTCGACTGTCCGTATTTCCGGCTGGGTCCATCGCGTCCGAGATCATGGCGGCGTGCTGTTCATCGACCTGCGCGATCACTATGGCATCACCCAGGTCGTTGCCGACCCTGATTCTCCAGCCTTCAAGCTCGCGGAAACCGTTCGCGGCGAATGGGTCATCCGCATCGACGGTCTGGTGAAGGCGCGTACCGAAGACACGGTCAACAAGAACATGCCGACCGGCGAGATCGAGCTTTACGCTCAGGAGATCGAAGTGCTCTCGGCCGCCAAGGAGCTGCCGCTGCCTGTCTTCGGCGAGCCGGACTATCCGGAAGACGTTCGCCTGAAGTATCGCTTCCTCGATCTTCGTCGCGAAACGCTGCACAAGAACATCGTCAAGCGCACGCAGATCATCTCCTCCATGCGCCGCCACATGGGCGAAGTCGGCTTTACCGAATACACCACACCGATCCTGACGGCGTCTTCGCCGGAAGGCGCGCGCGACTTCCTCGTGCCGAGCCGTATCCATCCCGGCACCTTCTACGCGCTGCCGCAGGCGCCGCAGCAATACAAGCAGCTGCTGATGGTTGCCGGCTTCGACCGCTACTTCCAGATCGCGCCCTGCTTCCGCGACGAAGACCCGCGCGCCGACCGCCTGCCGGGCGAATTCTACCAGCTCGACCTCGAAATGAGCTTCGTGACGCAGGAAGATGTCTGGAACACCATGGGTCCGCTGATGACCCAGGTGTTCGAGGAATTTGCCGAAGGCAAGCCGGTCACCAAGGAATGGCCGCGCATCCCCTACGACGTCGCCATCCGCAAATATGGCTCGGACAAGCCGGACCTGCGCAACCCGATCGTCATGGAAGCCGTCACCGAGCATTTTGCCGGCTCCGGTTTCAAGGTCTTCGCCAACATGATCGCCTCCAACCCGAAGGTCGAAGTCTGGGCAATCCCGGCCAAGACGGGTGGTTCGCGCGCCTTCTGCGATCGAATGAACGCCTGGGCGCAGAGCCAGGGCCAGCCGGGCCTCGGCTACATCTTCTGGCGCAAGGAAGGCGAAAAGCTCGAGGGCGCCGGCCCGCTTGCCAAGAACATCGGCGAAGAGCGCACGGATGCGATCCGCACCCAGCTCGGCCTCGATGATGGCGACGCCTGCTTCTTCGTCGCCGGCGATCCCTCCAAGTTCTACAAATTTGCCGGTGAGGCGCGTAACCGCGCCGCCGACGAACTGAACCTGATCGATCGTGACCGCTTCGAGCTGTGTTGGATCGTCGACTTCCCGTTCTTCGAATGGAGCGAGGAAGAAAAGAAGGTCGATTTCGCGCACAACCCCTTCTCGATGCCGCAGGGCGGCCTCGAGGCGCTGCAGACCCAGGACCCGCTGACGATCAAGGCCTTCCAGTACGACGCGGTCTGCAACGGCTTCGAAATCGCGTCGGGCTCGATCCGTAACCAATCTCCGGAGACCATGGTCGCCGCCTTCGAAAAGGTCGGCCTCAGCCAGGCAGACGTGGAAGAGCGCTTCGGCGGTCTCTATCGTGCCTTCCAGTACGGCGCGCCTCCGCACGGCGGCGCTGCCTTCGGTATCGACCGTATCGTCATGCTGCTGGTCGGCGCCAAGAACCTGCGCGAGATCTCGTTGTTCCCGATGAACCAGCAGGCACAGGATCTGCTGATGGGCGCTCCTTCGGCCGCAACGCCGACGCAGCTACGCGAACTGGCCATCCGCCCGGTACCGCCGGTCAAGAAGGACTAAGGCTTTTAACAGGCCCGACGAAATACCAAACCCGGCGACCGACATCGCCGGGTTTTCGTTTGGTATGCTGGTGTCAATCAAATCCCAGCATAGACCGCTTTCGCCAGATCCATGGTGAATTGACCCCACATACCCTCAAGGGTCGTATTGGTCAGGGCGACCACGGTCAGGCCTTTTTCGGCGTCGACGAACCAGCTGTGCCCATAGACGCCGCCCCATTTGATCGTGCCAGCCGAGAAGGGGACCTGCGCGACCACGGGATCGAGGACGAGGGACCAGCCGTAGCCGAAACCAAAGCCGGCCTGTTGCGCGTGCATGTGGCCACCCGCCTGATCGGCCATCATGGTCTTCACCGTATCGGCCGACAGCAGCGGTGTTCCACCCTTTCTGATCGTGTCCAGAATGGCAAGGATGTCGCTGGCCGTTCCGGCCATACCGGCACCGCCGGAGTGGTAGGAAGCGGGGTCGAATATCCTGGCGGGCGCAAAGCGGATCGTACCGTCGAATATCGGAACGAGCGCCTCGTCGCCCATCCGCTGCGGTTCCGGCGAGCCATTCACATAGGCGGCGGCCAGGCGGCTGCGGTCGCGCACTGAGAAGGCCGTATCGGAAAGGCCGAGCGGCTTCATGACAAGATCGGCAACCGCATCGCCGAGTGGTCCGCCCGTTTCCTTCTCGATGATGCCGCCAAGGACATCCATCGCCAGGGAATACTGCCAGTTTTGACCGGGCGCAAAGAGAAGGGGCGCGCTGGCGAGGCGTTGGAGGTTATCAGCCAATGACCGGCCCGGCATGTCCAGACCGTCGGATACGCCTGCGCGGTGATAAGGGCCGTCCTGAGCCTCGGCGAATGTATAGCCCAATCCAGAAGTATGGGAGAGCAGATGCCGGATGCGGATAACGGCTTCGCCGCCATCGGGCAGACGCGGCCGGAAATCCGGCAACCACTTCGTGATCGGATCGTCGAGCCCGATGCGGCCCTGTTCGACGAGCCGCATGGCGGCAATGGTCACGATCGGCTTTGTGACGGATGCAAGGCGGAAGATGGCATCTTCCCGCATTGCTACCTTGTTTTCCCGATCCGCCAGACCTGCGGCGCGGCTGTAGACCAGCTCTCCATCCTGAGCGATCAGAACGACAGTCCCGACCAGCCTCTTGTCCGCCAGGGCGGGATTGATCGCGGCATCGACGCCTTTGGCAAGGTCGCCGTCGCTTGCATGCGCGGAATTTTCCAGGGGAAGACTCATGGGGCAAAACCTTCTATAATCACAATGACCATTCCTGAATAAGCCAAGTTGGGAAATAATTCTAGAGTGACCATTGTGAAAAATATTGAAGAGACGGAAAATTCTTCACGGCGGAAGCGCGGGCGTCCGCCCGCCTTCGATCGCGAAACGGTTCTTGCCGCCGCGCGGGATACTTTCTGGAAGCATGGCTATGATGGTTCCTCCATTGCCGATCTGACGGTGGCCATGGGTATCACGCCACAAAGCCTATATGCCGCCTTCGGGTCTAAGGCCGAACTCTATCGCGAAACGCTCGATCAATATCGGCGCATGCCCCGGCCGGAGCCCGGCAATCCCTTTCAGGACGAGCTGGATACGGTGACGGCCTTCGAGCGCTTTCTGACGAACTCCGCCAAGATCTTCACGGCGCCGGAGCATCCAAAGGGCTGCATGATATCGACGGCGGTGCTGAATTGCGCGGAGGAGAACGAGCCGGTTGCTCATCATGTCGCATCGATGCGCCTGCAGGCGCTGGATATCTTCACCGCCCGGATCGAACGCGGTATTGCCGAAGGCGACCTCCGGCCGGAGGCCAACCCCCGGTCGCTGGCGCGCTTTCTCGGCGCGATCGTGCAGGGCATGTCCGTTCAGGCGCGCGATGGTGCGACCACGGAGGAATTGCTGGCACTGCTGTCCCATGGGCTTAGTGAGCTCAGGAAATATCAGCTTCCCAAAGTCTCCAAGCTTTAAGGCAAAGAAAAACCCGGCGACCGAAATCGCCGGGTTTGGGATGGTTCAACGAACGGCAGCTCAGTCGTTCGAGGAAACCTTGAGGCCGATGACCTGCGGGATTGTCTGCGGCGCGCCCATGGCAGCGCCGATGATCATCGGCACCGGCACCGGCTTGCCCGGAGCAGCGCTGACGGTCAGGCTCTTCGGGTTGTCGAGATAGGCGTTGACGGCAGATGACACCGCGTTCTGCAGTTCCGGAATGTTGAGCTGCGCCATCATGATGGGGGCCATCGCCTTCAGCGTATCTGCCAACTGCTTGCCGCTGACGCCCTGCTGCTTGCCCGCGAAATCAAGCGCGCGAGACGTGATCGATGCATCGTCGAAGCGGATCTTGGCGCTGTTGAAGGTCAACTGCTGCAGCAGGCCGAGCATGGCGAGGCCGGCCGACTGTTGCGCTTCCTGCTGGTTCGGGTTCGAACGAACCGTCTTGAGTGCGTCCTGCATCGACTTCGCGAAGGCAGGCGTGTAGCCGGAAATGCTGAAGGCCAGGTTCAGCTTGCCGATGTCTTTGAAATCGAAGGAATATTCGGTGATGTCGATCTTGCCCGGTCCGATTTCCCAGCTGCCCTTCATGGCGATCGCGCCGTCGAGCTGCTGCAGCTTGAGCGCTTCGATCGCTTCCTTGGCCTTCGGGTCATCGACCTTGCTGAGATCGGCCTTGATGCCGTTGATCTTGGCATCGAAATCCAGGCCGGACTTGTCATCGCGCCTGTTCATCGTAGCGTCGGCGCCCTCGATCGAGAAGACCTCGGTGTCGTCCTTGGTAACGGACACGGCGCCGGCATGGGCGCTCTTGTAATAGAGAAGTGAGTTGAGATCGCCCTTGGTCGCGTCAGCGGGGATTTCGACGCCGTTCAGCTTCAGGTCGGTGGCGGAAACCGCAGCGCCGTCCTTTTCGAAATCGACATCGGCGAAATCGATTTCGCCGATCTTGTAGCCGCCATTGCTTTCTTCGACGCCGTCCATGGTGATATCGCCGAGCGGAATGCTCTGTTCCATGCCGGCTGCTTTCACGGTGGCACCCTTCAGCGTCACCGTGTCGCCGTCGATATCGATCCCAGCGGCGGCGATAGAACCACCCTGCTGTGCGTATACGTCGTTGAGCTTCTTCAGAAGGTCGTTGCCGTCAAGCGCGAAGGCCGAACCGGCAAAAGACAGGATGGCAGCGCTGCAGAGCATCAGCCGCGTGGTCCGATAGAAAGTCATTATGGCGTTTCCTAGTTGAGCCGGTAGTATCGGCGGGACGTACAGATAGAGCGTGTACTGCGCTGACATATATTGATATTTCTACAAAAATCCAATGACAATGAGGGTCGCTGGCCGGTGCAGCAAAAATGCTCTGGTTGCCGCATCGAAAGGCTCTCGAAGCGCCTTCATCCACAGGTGCTTTCCGCTGATTTCTTGCCGGGAATCGTCATCTCCGGTAGTCAAGGGCCATGGGAAAAAATCTTACTCCGCCGTCCGGTGATGGCCACGACAACATCCTTCCGGTCGACCTGAAGGCCGCGCTCGAAACGCGCTACCTGGCCTATGCCTTGTCGACGATCACGCAACGCGCGCTTCCCGACGTTCGCGACGGTTTGAAGCCGGTGCATCGCCGCATCGTCTACGCGATGAGCGAGATGGGTCTTCGCCCCAATTCCG
>JBCNPI010000134.1:0-14521 GCA_039593415.1 Rhizobium sp.
GGTTCCAGCGATGCGTCTGGTGGCCGAAGTGAACACCTGCTTCGAGAAGCTGGCGCATAGAAAAATCGGGCAATGCCATGCCTTTGTATCCTTTTCCGGTTGAACCTCCGCAAGGCGAACAGCATCCTCTTCGAGAATGCCACCGGGCGGAACGATCCGGATTTCTCCCGGACAATCCCATGCCTTACGTGTGGAATGCGGGGTGGCCATACATTCGATTCGCTTGGAACGCAAGGCTTTTGCGTCGAAAAATAACCGTAGCCCACCCTCAGGCAGCCAATTTATCGAGCAGCGACAGCATGACATTGGCGTCCGGCATCGGCAATACGGCATCGATTTCGGCCGGCAGCAGGCCGGCAATCGCGCTGTCACCATCACCGGTCACGGTGCCGAGCGGGCCGCGGAAGCCGTGTTTGGTCCAGGCGAGCTCCTGCAGTCGCGGGCTGATGAGAGCCTCGATCATGCGATCGACCTGTTCGTCGATGGCGATCAGCGGATGCGCGGAATAGACGGTCGGGTGTGGATAGAGCACAACAGGCTTGGCGCTGTTGCTCGCCTGAACCCTCTTCCAGCGCTGCGGATCGGCGATGATCCACTCCACCAGCTGATTCTCGTAGCCGACGATCATCGGTTCACCACCGATGCCACCCGCGAGATACTGTTCGAACAGCTTGCCCGACGACGACGACTTGAAACCCATGTTGCGGAAGATCGCCTGCGCCTTGTCGCCGAACTGCGCGAGACCGTCAGCGCTCGCCACATTGCCGCTCAAGAGGCTCAGCACCAGACCGGAGAACATGAAACCGGAGTTGGAGCGGTTCGGATCCGTCGAGACGATCCTGGCCTGGCCATAGAGCGAATTGACACCGAGCTTCGACCAATTCGTACCGGCAAGCACGGCATCCAGCAGCGCCTTGAGATCAAGTTGGTGCTGCCCTTTCGGCGTCGTGGTGACGAGCCCCGCCTTGGTCAACCCATCGACCACAGGCTGCCAGGAATAAGCGACGACGGGCGTGTTGAGGATAACGCGGTCGTTGCGGATCTTGATGCCGTTCTGCCGGGCGATATCGACCATGATCGACGAGGAGGGCCAGAGGAAGGCCGGGTTTTGCGACAGAAGCGCCTGCTCGCGCACCATCTCCACGGAGCCCGCGACACGGCTGTTGATTTCGAGCCCATGGCTGTGCAGCGCCGAGATCACATCCTGATCGGCGAGGAATGCTTCCTTCTCACCGCCGATGAAGCCGAAGAGCTTGGTGCTGTTGCCGAGCAGCCCCTGCAGCTCCGGCCGGTCCTTGACGGCGAAATAGCCTCCGGTCCCTGCGACACCGGCTGCAAGAAGCCCTACTCCAAAAGCGCGGCGGGAAATGGCCATCAGCGTCCTATGTCCTCTTTGAGCGAGGCCTGTATAAGGCGCAGCTCGGTATCAAGCGTATCGAGCCTGTCTTCAACCAGGCTGTCGGAATAATGTACGAAAGCGTCTTCCAATTTGGTCAGAACGAGGCCAACCTCCTGCAGGCGTGCGGCATCCGGCTGGCGCTTCGCCTCGATAACGGCAAATCCCTCCGCTACCTCCGCCGCGCGGGGCAAATAATAGCTGAGGAACCGCCGGACGGTGCCGGCGCTTTCCGGATTGGCCTTGACCTTAGCGAAGACGTCGGCGGCAATTTCCGCCAGGTGCCGCACCCGTTTTGCCACATCCTTGCTGCCGATCTGCTTTGCCGATGCTTCGAGCCTCTCGGCCGCAGGTGCCGCCGTGCTCAACAGATCGCGAGCAAACTCCATACGTCCCCTGCCGATCGACTTGGCATCCAGCCCCTCGAACATGCGTTTCGGCGCGAGGGCGAAGATCAGACCGACAAACACGAAAAGACCGATGATCGCGGCGATCCATATCGGCATGCCGGCGATGAAGCTGAGCACGGGAACGACGATCGCGGCGATAAACCCCGCCACGATCCAATTCCAGTCATTGCCGAACCAATTGCGCATTATCGTCCTAGTTATAGCCACGCACCGCCCGGAATGCGCTGACCAGATCGCCTCGGCCGTCGAAGACGCGCGCCGAGGTCTCCTGCGCGAGGGCATCGAGCTGCCGCTTGTCCGCATCGCCGAAAGTGATGCCGAACACGGGCACATGCGGGCTTACGGACGCCCATCGGCTCATGAAATTGCCGTTAGCATCATCGGACTTGCCATCCGTCATGATGACGATTGCCGGCAGGTAGGATGACGGCTCCTGCGTCGACTTCATCCAGTCGAGCGCCTTGCTCGCACAGGCATACATATCGGTACCGCCGCCCGCATGCTGACGCGAGACCCTTTCCACTAAAGTTTTCTGCTGATCGGGCCTTCCCGTCGCCTCGATGGTGGTGCGCACATTGGCGTCGAAGGGAATGACCATGATGCGATCGGCGGGCGTCCATTGTGCCAGAACCTTGCCGGTCTCGTCGGGGTTGAACAGGAACTGCATGGCGGCCTGGAGCTGCTCCTCGCCCTTACCCGCCATCGAGCCCGAAAAATCGAGGCAGAGAGCCGTCAGGGAAGGCTTGCGCAATGCGACCTGATAGAGGTCAAGCGCCTGGCGGATCATGGCGGGCTCCGGCATGCGTATGGCCGTCACGATCCGAGTCGGATCGAAATTCCATGTCGGGTCCGGCTTGGCGGCAATATCGGAGAGTGGAATGCGGCGGCCCGTATCGGCGATGCGCTTCTGCACCGGCGCGGAGCGCAAATAGTCGACGAGCTGATTGAAGAAAGTCTCGACCTCCTGCCCTCGCCCATGATCGACAAAGCCGATCGGCGAATCGGCAACGACGACGCCATCGGCCGGGTAGATGGCATAAAGCGGCTCTTTACCCATACCGATGAGCTTGTCGTTAGTTTCCTTCAGAATCGCTTCGTAATTCCACATGGCATCGTAAAGCACGCCCTTGCCGGCAGACTCCGTATAGAGATCCGCAAGCCAGCCTGACGAGCCTGAGGAACGCTCGACACCGCCAAGCAACCCGCGAACTGCGCTCTGGACATCGGGCTTGTCGAGATCGCCCGGCTCGATAACGGGCTTGTTGCCGAGCGCACTCGACAGCATGGCAAGATAGGCGCTGGCGCCGGAGTTGGATTGCGTGGCCGAGGTCATGAGGAACTTCAGCGAGCCGCTCTTCACCGCCGCAAGTATGTCTTTCATATAGACCGGCTTGCCGACCCAGCCGAGCGCCTCGGCCTTGGATTTGCGCACACCGAGAACGACAGGCATCTGCGCGACCGATGTCAGCGACTTCACTCGGCGCTTGGTATCGAACATGTCGACCCAGACACCCGACGCCGGCCAGACGGCATCCTGCTCGACGCCCTGTTCGCTCTGAAGCGCCAGACCGATATCCAGCGTGCCCTCATAAGAGAAGGCGCAGGTCGTCTTCTTCTCCTTGCAGAATTCCTCGACGATCGGCTGCAGAACCGTATTCTCCGAGCCGGAAACGATCGAGAATTTCGGGCCTTGCCCGCCGACGTTGCAGGCGCTCAAGAGGAGCGCGCCTGCGAGCGTCAGCGCGGTCGCAAAACTGCGGATTGCCATGGGATCACCGCGCCTCGATCATTGCTTTCTTGAGCTCTATGGTCATCTTCTGCATCCGCTGCTCGGCCTCTGCGCGCTTGGCGCGGCCATCCTCCTGCACCTTCAGGACACCGCCGATCGTATCGATCAGGTCGCGGTTGGCAGCGGCAAGCGTATCGATATCGACGATACCGCGCTGCGATTGCTGCTCTATGGCGATCGCCTGGTCCTTCATCATTTTCGATGCCTGGCGGATCATGTCGTTGGTGGCGTCGGTAACGGTCTTCTGCAGATCGAGCGCGGATTTCTGCTGCGTCAGACCGAGCAGGATCACCATCTTCTGCTTCCAGGCAGGCACAGTCAGTGCTGACGTCGCCTGCAAGTTCTCGATGAGGGTTTCGTCCCCCGCCTGAACGATGCGGATCTGTGGCAGTTGCTGGATGCCGAGCTGTCGGGCCTGCTGCAGATAGAAGACCCGCTTTTCCAACCGGTCGAGCGCCTGCAAACTATCCTGGTAGACCTGCGCCTCCAGCATGCCGCCGCCGGAATTGGCCGAGGCAGCATCGGCGGCGCTCTTCAGGCGGGGAAGTTCGGCCGATCGAAAACGTTCGGCAAAATCCTTGCCAGCCTGCACATAGGCGTCGAGCTGCACGATCGATTGCTTGGTCTCCTCATGCAGATCGTCCAGAAGGGCGATGTCCCGGCGCAGGATGTCCTTGTGGCGATCAAGCTCCAGTCCGATGCGGTCGATCTGGCCGGCCACGTCCTCGAACTGTTCCTTGAAGCGGTCAAGCCTCGCCCTGAACGAGGAAAACATCCGCGACAGGAAACCTTCGTCCTTCAGCGAGGCCGGATCGAGCTTCTTCGACTTGACGATGATATCGGTCAACAGCTTGCCGACTTCGCCGAGATCGCGGTTGCGAACCTCCCGCAGGATACGGTCGGAATAATCGGAAACGGCCTGCTGAGCCCGGTCGCCATAAACGGAAATGCCGGCGCGGTCGGTTAGATCGATGCTGTCACCGATGCGGGCGATCTCAGCCGGATCAGCGACGGCGACCGGCAGAGTGTTATTGGAACCGGAGGAGATATCGATATTGCTCATAGGTCGTGCTTTCTCGTCCATAGACGCGGAGCCGACCGCAAAAATTGCCAATCGCCCCCAAGACGATGCCCCCGCGCGCCCCACTACAATTCCTGATCGGCACAGAGAGAAGCTACACTTACCCCTGCGTGCCGATCATTTCACACAATAGTGAAACTTGGATCACAGTTTTATGACAAGGATTTCGCGTCGAGAGAGGGCTACGAGAAAGCTATTGGCACGCCTTGTTGTCGAGAACCTCGAGCTTCGTGAGCTTGCCTGTCAGCACGAAGTCGCCGTAATCCATCGTCAGATCGCGGGTAATGCCGTTCTCGTAGAGTTTAAACGACATGCGGTAGACGGGTGTGGCGTCGCCCGCAGACTTTTCATTGAAATAAGCCACGGTTACCGGCCAGAAGGGCGTCTTGGAGAAGGCGCCAGCCTTGTCAGCATCGGGATCATCCGTCGCTGGCGTCTGTTCCTTGCCGACGACAGTGGTCGCGATCAGCGGCTTGTCGCCATCGTCGGAGCCGTCGAAGATCTGAGCCTCGAAGAAATTCTTGCCCAGCTTGGCGTTATGGATGATGTCGAGCATATGCTCGGTCGGGAAGCGGCTCTGGATGAGCTCGACCTCCTTGCTATGCGGCTGCATCAGATCGACCTTGATGCCCTTCTGGTCGTCGCTTGCGGCACCGCGCACGTCCTTATCGAGCTGATTGTCGGTAAAGGACTTGGTCTCGAAGCGGAACAGGCGCTTACCCAAATCCTCGAAGGTCGTTGTCTGCTGGTCGCTGACGCGGGTGGAATCGCCCATGTCAATTTTCGTCACGAAACGGAAGTTGGTGGTGAACCCGCTGCAATCCGAGCCTTCGAATTCGTAGACCATGCGGCCGACCATGCCGGAAATGCCGGAGCGATCGGAAGCATCCTTCAATTCGAGATCATAGACGGCGCGATGCGCGATCAGTCCACTCGGACCGGCCGCATAGGCAGCAGAAGTTGCCAAAGAAAGAATGCCCAGCCCCGAAACGAAAGTGGCTGCAAGACTCGAGCGGAACATTCATTATCTCCTGTTGGACTCGCACGCGATGTTATAAGAACGCTTTCGGCTGAAACGAGGCTGCCGATCCTAAGTGACGGAATTTAGTCTTGATGCCGGATTTTTGAAGTTTTTACAACAAAACGGGAGATGAAAATGTCCGCTGCCATAGAGGCTCGCCTGAAGGAACTCGGTATCGTTCTGCCGCAGGCCGCAGCGCCGGCCGCCAACTACGTTCCCTATGTCATCAGCGGCAATCTTCTCTATCTCTCTGGTCAATTGCCGATGGAAAACGGCAAGATCGGCGTAACGGGCCATCTCGGAAAGGATGTCGACGTTGCGGCGGGAAGCCGCGCGGCCGAACTCTGCGCGATCAACATTCTCGCACAGGCGAAAGCGGCGCTTGGCGGCGATCTCGGCCGCATCAAGCGCCTGATCAAGCTGAATGGCTTCGTCGCCTCGACGCCGGATTTCGTCGAACAACATCTTGTGATCAACGGCGCTTCCAATCTTCTCGCAAATGTGTTGGGCGAGGCCGGCAAGCATGCCCGCGCCGCCGTCGGCATGGCAGCCCTGCCGCTGAATGCCGCCGTCGAAATCGATGCCATTCTGGAAATCGCCTGATGAGCAAGCTTGCATGGCTGACCGAGCGTCCCGTCGCCCATCGCGGCTATCATGACATGAACAAGGAAGTCTGGGAGAACACGCTCTCGGCCTTCAGCCGCGCCATCGAGGCGGGCTTTGCGATCGAATGCGACCTGCATTACGCCTCGGACGGCGTTCCAGTCGTTTTCCATGACGACGATCTGCAGCGCGTCTGCAATCTGCCCGGCGAAGTGCGCGAGCGTACCTCGGCCGAACTCGGCCTGCTGTCCATCGGGGGCACTGAGGACAAGATCCCGACGCTGAAGCAGCTCCTGCGACTTTGCGACGGCAAGGTGCCGCTCGTGCTCGAGCTGAAGGGACGAGAAGGCGACGACGAGGGCTTCGCCGAATCCGTTCTTGAAGTGCTGGAAGGTTATAAGGGCCATGTCGCGCTGATGAGCTTCGACCATTGGCTGCTGAAGGACCTCAAAAGCCTGGAAGCACCCTACCCTGTGGGATTGACGGCCGAAGGAAACAAGCCTGAGACGTTTTTTCAGCATGACGAAGCCATGCATCTTGGGCTAGACTTCATTTCGTACTTCTATGGCCACCTGCCGAACCCCTTCATTACGGCGCAGCGCCAGCGCGGTATTCCGGTCATTACCTGGACCGTGCGCGACGAAGCGGCCCGCAAACATACATTCGCCAATGCAGACCAGATGACCTTCGAAGGTTTTGATCCGCGCCAGGCCTCATAAATCGGCATCGATTGAAGGAGAGGCTTGGCAACACTAAATTCTGCTGCGCCTAACACGTATCCTCAGGATAGAGGCGCAGCGGCAGAGCCCTGCCCCTCCTTCCTTCTTCGCGCAAGAGTTTGATGACAGACGAATTATCCATTCGAGTCGAACGATCCTTCAAAAATATCGCTCCGGAGAGCTGGTCGAAGCTGGCCGGGGCGTCCAGAACCGGCAGCGTTCTGCCCTACAATCCCTTTGTTTCGCACGCTTTCCTGTCTTCGCTCGAGGAGTCCGGCTCCGCGACCGACAAGACCGGCTGGCTCGGCAATCATCTGCTGCTGGAAACCGACAGTGGCGAATTGATTGGTGCCGTTGCCGGCTATCTGAAGAGCCACAGCCAGGGCGAATATGTCTTCGACCATGGCTGGGCCGATGCCTTCGAGCGGGCCGGCGGCCGCTACTATCCCAAGCTGCAATGCTCCATTCCCTTCACGCCCGCCACCGGGCCGCGGCTACTCGTTGCCGAAGGACAGGACCGAAGCGTGCTGCAGCCGGCGCTTGCCGAAAGCCTGAAAGAAGTCACCCGGCAGCTTGGCGTTTCCTCGGCGCATATCACCTTTCTACCGGAAGATGAGGCCTCGGTTTTCGACGGAGACGGCTATCTGCACCGCACCGACCAGCAATTTCACTTCATCAATGAAGGCTATGCCGATCATGATGCCTTCCTCGAGACTTTGGCGTCGCGCAAGCGCAAGGCGTTGAAAAAGGAGCGGCGCGCGGCGGTCGAGCACGGCATCACCATCGATTGGCTAACCGGCAGTGACCTCACCGAAAACATCTGGGACCAGTTCTTCGCCTTCTACATGGATACTGGCAGCCGCAAATGGGGCCGTCCCTATCTCACCCGAAAATTCTACTCGCTGATCGGCGAACGCATGCCAGAGGATATTTTGCTCGTCATGGCCAAGCGCGAGGGCCGCTATGTTGCCGGCGCGATCAACTTCATCGGCGGCGAGACGCTTTATGGCCGCCACTGGGGCTGTATCGAGGATCACCCCTTCCTGCATTTCGAGGTCTGCTATCATCAGGCGATCGATTTTGCGCTGAGCAAAGGCTTGAAGCGCGTGGAGGCCGGGGCGCAGGGCGAACATAAGCTGGCGCGCGGCTATCTTCCCGTCATCACGCATTCCGCGCATTATATCGGTCATCAGGGCCTGCGACGCGCCGTTGCGGACTATCTGAAGCATGAACGCGAGCAGGTGGAGGAGATGAGCGAAATCCTCACCGAACACAGCCCCTTCCGCAAGGGTGAGCGGCAGGATATCTAACCGTTCGGCATAAACGCAAACGCAAGACGAGGAGACACTGGATGACCAGCCCCGCCTATGACGACAACAATATCTTCGCGAAGATCCTGAAAGGCGAGATCCCTTCCTACCGCGTCTACGAGGATGAGCACACAGTCGCCTTCATGGATGTGATGCCGCAGTCGCCAGGACATACGCTTGTCGTTCCGAAGGCGCCGTCGCGCAATATTTTCGACGCCGATCCTGCCGCGCTGCAGCAGGCTATCACTGTGGTCCAGAAGATCGCCGTCGCCGTTCGGGAAGCCTTCGATGCGGACGGCGTCTATATCGCGCAGTTCAACGAGCCCCCCGCGGGACAAACCGTCTTCCATCTGCATTTCCACGTTATCCCCCGCATCGAGGGCGTCGCGCTGAAGCCGCATTCGGGCAAGATGGAGGACGGAGCGGTGCTGGCGGAAAACGCGAGGAAGATCATCGAAGCGCTGGCTTGATGCGCTGAGCTCCTCAAGTCCTCTCTTAGACTTTCTTCATAACCATATAAAAACGGCTGCATTATCTCTAATGCAGCCGATTCATTTTTCTCAAATCACCGATCGGTGATTACTTGCGCGGGACCTTCGGAACCGTGCCACCGCCCTTGCGCGGCGACTTGCCTTCGGACTCATCGCTTTCGCTCGAAGTCGAGGCCTTGGCCGAGCGGCGGCTGTCTGCTGCCGTTGCAGCCTTGCCGACGCGGCTTCTGGCCTTGACGGTCGTGTCGCCATCATCCTCTTCCATCTCGGCCGGCGCATCGCCCACTTCGGCCTCCGGCTTCGGCCGGATCGGAGCGGTGTCGGCGATTGCATCGAGCAGAAGGCCGGTCGAGCCGTCTTCCTTCTTGCCGACCGTGACGGTGACCACGCCACCCTTCTTCAGTTTGCCGAAGAGGATTTCGTTCGCCAGCGGCTTCTTGATGCTTTCCTGGATGACCCGCGCCAGCGGACGGGCGCCCATCTTGTCGTCGTAGCCCTTCTCGGACAGCCATGCGATGGCATCCTCGTGCAGGTCGAAGGTCACGTTCCGTTCGGAAAGCTGTGCTTCCAGCTGCATGATAAACTTCTGCACGACCTTGTGGATAACAGTCGTAGGCAGCGGCGCGAATGGAATGACCGCATCCAGACGGTTGCGGAATTCCGGGGTGAACAGGCGGTTGAGCGCCTCTTCATCCTCGCCCGTACGCTTGGACGAACCGAAGCCGATGGCGGCCTTGGCCATTTCCGAAGCGCCCGCATTGGTCGTCATGATCAGGATGACGTTGCGGAAGTCGATCTTCTTGCCGTTGTGGTCGGTCAGCGCGCCATGGTCCATGACCTGCAGCAGGATATTGAAGATATCCGGATGCGCCTTCTCGATTTCATCGAGCAGAACCACGCTATGCGGATGCTGATCGACGCCGTCGGTCAGGAGGCCGCCCTGATCGAAGCCGACATAGCCGGGAGGTGCACCGAGCAGACGGGAAACCGTGTGACGCTCCATGTATTCCGACATGTCGAAACGCAGCAGTTCGACGCCGAGCGAGGAAGCAAGCTGCTTGGCGACTTCCGTCTTGCCGACACCGGTGGGGCCGGAGAAGACGTAGCAGCCGATCGGCTTGTTCGGTTCGCGCAGGCCGGCGCGAGCCAGCTTGATCGAGGTCGACAGAGCTTCGATCGCCGTATCCTGGCCGTAGACGACCGACCGCAGTTCCTGCTCGAGGTTGGCGAGAACCATCTCGTCGTCCTTGGAAACCGTCTTCGGCGGTATCCGGGCCATGGTCGCAATCGTCGCTTCGATCTCCTTTTCGGTGATCAGCTTGCGGCGCTTGGACGGCGGCAGCAGCATTTGGGCAGCACCCGTCTCGTCGATCACGTCGATCGCCTTGTCCGGCAGCTTGCGGTCGGAGATATAGCGGGCCGACAGCTCGACAGCCGTCTTGATAGCGTCGTTCGAATAACGCAGGTGATGATACTCTTCGAAATAGGGCTTCAGGCCCTTCATGATTTCGATCGCATCCTCAATGCTCGGCTCGTTGACGTCGATCTTCTGGAAGCGGCGGACGAGAGCCCGGTCCTTCTCGAAGAACTGACGGTATTCCTTATAGGTGGTAGACCCGATGCAGCGGATCGCGCCCGAGGAAAGAGCCGGCTTCAGCAGGTTGGACGCATCCATCGCACCGCCCGAGGTCGCGCCCGCACCGATGACGGTGTGGATCTCGTCGATGAACAGCACGGCGCCCGGATACTCCTCGAGCTCCTTGACGACCAGCTTCAGGCGTTCCTCGAAATCGCCGCGATAACGGGTGCCGGCAAGCAGCGTGCCCATATCGAGCGAAAAGATCGTGGCATCGGCCAGAGCTTCCGGCACCTTGCCCTCGACGATCCGCTTGGCAAGACCTTCAGCAATCGCCGTCTTGCCGACGCCGGGGTCGCCGACATAGAGCGGATTGTTCTTCGAGCGGCGGCATAGCACCTGAATGGTGCGGTTCACCTCGGAGTTGCGGCCGATCAGCGGATCGATCTTGCCGCTCTTGGCCTTCTCGTTGAGATTGACGCAATAGGCCTTCAGCGCATCCTGCTGCTTCTTGCTATTGCCCTCTTCCTGCTCACCGCGGGAGGTCGGCTTGCTCTCGGATTCGGTATCTTCGGCTCCGCGCGGCGTGCGGGTCTGGGAGGAGCCCGGGCGCTTGCCGATGCCATGAGAAATATAATTGACCGCGTCGTAGCGGGTCATTTCCTGCTCCTGCAGGAAGAAGGCGGCATGGCTTTCCCGTTCGGCGAAAATCGCAACGAGAACATTGGCGCCCGTCACTTCCTCGCGGCCGGAAGATTGCACATGAATCACGGCACGCTGGATGACGCGCTGGAAGCCGGAGGTCGGCTTGGAGTCCTCGTCATAGCCCGTGACTAGGTTGGAAAGTTCATTATCGACGTATTCAGTCAGAGTCTTACGGAGCGCGTCGAGATCAACATTGCACGCGCCCATGACAGCTGCGGCATCGGCGTCGTCTACCAGCGCCAAAAGCAGATGTTCCAGCGTGGCATACTCGTGATGCCGCTCGTTCGCGTAGGTCAGTGCCTGATGCAGCGCCTTCTCAAGACTAGGCGAAAATGTTGGCACGTTCAGATCCTCACTTCTTTTCCATAACACATTGCAGCGGATGCTGGTGCTGCCGGGCGAAATCCATCACCTGACTCACCTTTGTTTCTGCTACTTCATATGTATATATCCCGCATTCACCCACGCCATGGTTGTGGACATGAAGCATGGTGCGGGTGGCACTTTCGAGATCCTTTTGAAAGAAACGCTCCAGGATATGGATCACGAAGTCCATGGGCGTATAGTCATCATTCAGAAGCAGCACGCGGTATAGATTGGGTTTCTTGGTTTTGGGCTTGGTGCGTGTAATCACCGAGGTCCCGCGATTTCCGTTATCCCCGTTCCTTTCGCTGTTGTTTTGCATCCGGATCGGCTCAGCGATCATTTCATTCATTCCTCAAATCATCCGGCAGAAGCTATCGCATTCTGACTTGGCACTGGGTTGGGTTCTTCACTTGGTCGGGCCGGATATCCGAACCTCTAACTTAGTTCATATTGGCGTGATTTTAAGCCCCTTGCGGGACACTGCAATCACAATTCGCTGACAATGCGGGCCGCGGCCAAAAAAGTCACTGCATATCCTCAGGTCCGGTTCGACCCGCCAAAATGCAAAAGACCGGCCGCGCATGCGCAACCGGTCTTTCGGGAAACCCTGCTTTTCGGCGGACGTTTAAGCGGCGGTCGCCGTTGCTGGTGCCTTGCTGGCAGTCTTCGTTGCTGCCGCGACAGGCGCTTCGTAAGGCTTATAGGCAACCTTGGCGAGATCTGCATACATTTCGCCAAGCTTGGTGGCCTCAGCGATGAAGTTTTCATAGGAAGACTTCACATAATTGCTCTGAAGTTCGAAGACAGCTTCGAAGCTCTTGACGCCGGCGAGCGTTTCGAAGTGCGCAACGCCATCCTGGAAAGACTTCTTGGAGTATTCAGCAGCTTCGGCGGCGATCGCCTGAAAACCCTTGGTGACATCGGAATAGCTCTTCAGCGCCGTGTCCATGGCTTCCTTGCCCTTCTTGTTCGCTTCATCGAAATTAAACATGCTTCTCCGTCCCTTGTTGGCCGGCCGGCGGCCGGTTTACGGGGATAAAGGTTAAATGCAACGCACAATTAGTCAAGTAGTCTTGTGCGGCGCAATATCCTCCTTAGGTTGCATTTCCGATAAAAGTTCAGTGTCAGCAACGATGAGTGCGTCGCATCATTTTGTTTTTTCTAATATATATCATCGCCCCTGCAACCGCAGGCTTTGGCTGAAATATTGGCAATGGAGCTGGAAAAGCTGCGGGGATTCAAACCGGCTACGGGATGATTAAATCCGTAATTGCCCAAGAAAAAGGCCGGATTTCAACGAAATACGGCCCGAATATTCAATCACTATACGAGATCGATAAAATTAGAGATCGACGTCGAGGATCGCCATCGAGAAATTATAAGAGCGATCGCCATCTTCATCATCGATATAGACGACGCCCAAAAATTCTTCGCCGAGATAGACCTCTGCCGAATCATTCTTGCGCGGACGGGCCTTCACCACGATCTGCGGGTTGAAGGTGCGCTTGAAATAGGCGTCGAGTTTCTTGATTTCTTCAGGCTTCACAATGCTTCTCCGTGAGGATCTCGGTTGGCCGCTTCTTGCATAGGAAAAGCGGCGGTGTAAAGACCGGAACCACGCATACTCCCCGGCGATAGTGCAAGCCCTCGAAAATCGGGCTGGATTTTCCCTAGATTCCTGCACCCATGATCTGATCTGCGACCATGCGTTCGGCAAGCAATTGATCCATCGAGCGGGAAGGCTCCGAGCAGCCGGCTTCGCCGACCACCTTGGCCGGAACACCGGCAACCGTGGTTTTGGCGGGCACTTCCTTCAGCACCACGGAACCGGCGGCGATGCGCGAGCAATGGCCGATCTGAATGTTGCCGAGAATCTTGGCGCCAGCGCCGATCAACACGCCATGAGCGATCTTCGGATGGCGGTCACTGCCTTCCTTGCCGGTGCCGCCAAGCGTGACGCCATGCAGGATTGAGACATTGTCACCGATCACGGCCGTCTCTCCCACCACGAGGCCGGTCGCGTGATCGAGGAATATGCCTTTGCCGATGCGCGCCGCCGGATTGATGTCGGTCTGGAAGACGCTGGAGGAGCGGCTCTGCAGATATAGCGCGAAGTCGCGGCGGCCGCGATTATGGAGCCAGTGCGCGAGGCGATGCGTCTGCAGCGCATGGAAGCCCTTGAAATAGAGCACAGGCTCGAGAAAGCGCAGGCAGGCGGGATCTCTGTCGTAGACCGCCTGGATATCGACCCGGAGGATCGCCCCCCATTCCGGCCAGTCGGCGAGCATTTCCTCGAAAGTCTGCCTGAGAAGAATGGCCTGCATGTCGGGATGGTCGAGCCGCTCGCAGATGCGGTAGATGACGCATTCCTCCAGCGAACGATGGTTGATGATCGTCGAATAGAGGAAGGCGGCAAGCAAAGGATCATGCTCGGCAGCCGCGCGAGCTTCCTCGCGCATGCTGTCCCAAATGGGATCCATGATCTTAACCGCGCTCAAACCCTCTACGGGGCGAATGTCCGTTGCTGCGACCATTGGCGGCCTCCCGATTTTCTGTCAGCGTGCATTATATAGAATAAATGCCACACAAGACAAATGGGTTGGTCGCGCATGAATTTCGAGCATGATTTTGCCGGCGGCCTCATTCGCGCGACGTGCAGCGATGCGATAGGCACGATCGCCATCAGCAACCCGGAAAGAAGGAATGCCGTGACGGCCGCCATGTGGCGCGCCATCCCGCAGGCGGTGCGCATTCTGACCGACGAAGCGCATGCGCATGTGATCGTGCTGCGCGGCATCGGCACGGATTTTTCAGCCGGCGCCGATATCAGTGAATTCGACAGCCTGCGCAAAAATTCGGAGACGGCAGTCGCTTATGAGGCGCTGAACAGCCAGGCTTTTGCGGCCATCCGCCATTGCCGCGTGCCGACGATCGCGGCGATCCGCGGCATCTGCTACGGCGGCGGCTTCGGGCTGGCAGCCGCCTGCGATCTGCGCATCGCCGAACAAGGCGCGCGCTTTTCCGTACCCGCCGTTCGTCTCGGTATCGCCTATC